>PWZG01000011.1 GCA_003567575.1 PVC group bacterium
GCAGGGTTGTTTCACGGTTGTCCCTCCAGGTTTGTTGTTTGCCGAATCCGAATGGCTGACGCTGTACTTCCCGGTTAAGCGGTCACAAGAAATCGTAACGGGTTGCCCGCGAAATGCAAGTCATATTCAACAGACTTATCGACAGACTGGAGGTCGTTTCGGGATTGATCTTTTTCGATATCCGTGTTACAATTTCAGCTTATGCCGCGCCCAAAACACTTGGATGGCGACGGGATGCTCCACGATTGGCTTATTCAGCGGGGTCTTATCGACAGGATATATATCATGGAAAATACCGGGATTGATGTCATTAACGAACAGGTTCGCAAAGAAAGCGTTTTTATCCGCGCCCTTCGGAGCGAGATGGAGAAGGTGATAGTCGGCCAGAAATACCTTGTCGACCGGCTGATTATCGGTCTGCTGTCCAACAGCCATATTCTACTCGAAGGCGTACCCGGATTGGCGAAAACACTGTCCGTCAAGACGCTGGCGTCGTGTCTCGACACGGATTTTCAGCGCATCCAGTTTACGCCCGATCTGCTGCCCGCCGATCTCATCGGCACCCAGGTTTACAACCCGAAAGACGGTAATTTCTCGATCAAGAAAGGACCGATTTTCGCCAACATTGTTCTGGCCGATGAAATCAACCGTGCTCCGGCCAAAGTGCAAAGCGCCCTGCTCGAAGCCATGCAGGAACGACAGGTGACGCTTGGCCACGAAACTTTCCCGTTGCCCGCTCTTTTTCTCGTGCTGGCCACCGAAAACCCGATCGAACAGGAAGGCACCTATCCGTTGCCCGAAGCCCAGGTCGATCGTTTCATGCTGAAACTGAAAATCACCTATCCGAGCATCGAGGAGGAACGCAAGATTCTGGATGCCATGGCATTTACACGGAAGGATTTCGACGTCCATCCGGTGGTCAAACCAGAAACTCTGGTTCGCGCACGGCGGACCGTTGACGATATTTATGTCGACGACAAAATCAAGGATTATATTTTGAGTATCGTCTTTGCCACCCGTGACCCGGAAAAATACAATCTCGATTTGCGCGAGTATTTGCGCTACGGCGCGTCGCCGCGCGCGACGATCAACCTCACCATCGGCGCCCGCGCCCATGCCTTCCTGAACGGACGCGGCTACGTCACCCCGCAGGACGTGAAGTCGATCGCACCCGACGTTTTGCGGCATCGCCTTATCGTTTCGTATGAGGCCGAGGCAGAGGAACTGACCTCGGATGATTTAATCGAGCGGATTCTTAGCGAATTACCGGTGCCATGATTCCGAGGGAGTTACTCAAAAAAGTCAGGCGAATTGAAATCCGTACCCGGCATATGGTTTCGGACGTTTTTTCGGGCCATTACCACAGCGTTTTCAAGGGGCAGGGCATGGAGTTTCACGAGGTGCGCGAGTATGTGCCCGGCGACGATGTGCGCGCCATCGACTGGAACGTGACCGCGCGCATGGGACACCCGTTCATCAAGAAATATGTCGAAGAACGTGAAATGACCGTTATGCTGGTGGTTGATATCAGCGCATCGCAGGCCTTCGGCTGCACCGCGCAGCTTAAGAAGGATCTGGCCGCGGAATTGACCGCGTTGCTTGCTTTTTCGGCGGTACGCAACAACGACCGTGTGGGATTGATCCTGTTTGCCGAAGACGTGCAACATTATATCGCGCCGCATAAAGGTTTTTCGCATGTGCTGCGGCTCATTCGCGATGCGCTGTACTCCGAGCCCAAACAACGCGGCACCCGATTGAAGCCGGCGTTGGATTTCCTTAACCATGTCGCCCCGCGTCGTACCGTGACGTTTTTGATCAGCGACTTTATTTTTGATGAACCTCTCAAGCGAACGCTTTCCATTACCGCGCGGCGCCACGATCTGGTGGGCATCCTGATTGGCGACCACCGTGAACGGATATGGCCGCGCGCGGGACTGATCGAGTGGGAGGATGCCGAAACAGGACAGCGCTTTCTGATCGACACCTCGCATCGGCGAATCCGACGCCACCTGATGCAGTCCCAGGCCGCGCGTCGGCGTGAACTGATTGACTTGATGCGCAGATGCGATATGGATACGATTGAAGTGTGCGCCGGGGAAGACTATGATCGCGCGCTGATGCGTTTTTTTCGAATGCGTGAACAGAGAATGCGAACGTGATGGACTATCGATGGCGTATCTTGTGGCCGGTAACATTGCTATGCCTGTCGCTGGGGTTTGTCGCCTGTCAACGGGCAGAGGATGCCGATCCCTTTGGGGAACCGAATACGGTGCGGGTCATTCTCGGCGCCCAGCGCGCCACTGTGGGCGATCCGGTGGACATGCGGATCGAGGCCGTCCATACGCCCGATGTCCGGGTTGAACTACCGGATCCGGCCCATGGGGCAGCCTTCGACGTTCGCGACCGCCTGACCACAACCAGGGTGCTCGACGCGGAACGCGCGCTAACCTCCCGGCATTATACCCTTGTCTGCTTTCAGATCGGGTCGCATACCGCGACCACGGGCACGGTACGCTTCATCACGAACCACGGCGAAATCGTGGAACGCACCCTGCCCGAAACCGTGTTCGAGGTCGTATCCGTCATTCATGACGAGGAGACCACGATACGACCTATTAAACCACCGGTCGACTGGCCCGGCCGCATTCCCGGCTGGGTGCCGTTAACCGCCGGGATCGTGCTACTGGCACTCGCGCTGGCCTGGCTCACCGCGCGTATCCTTGGGAAACAGCGCGTTGCCATGCAACAACCGCCGCCGCTGCCTCCGCACGAAACCGCATTGGACGGTTTGCGCCGACTGATGCGTAAAGGTTACATTGAATCCCATGACGTCAACCCGTTCTACACGGAGTTGTCCGATATCGTGCGCCACTATCTGGAAGACCGGTTTCAGTTACGCGCGCCGGAATCCACGACCGAAGAATTTATTCGCGACGCCGCGAACGCACGGGTTCTGCTCGTCGATCACCAGGCGCTGGTACGCGATTTTCTCGAACAAAGCGACCGGGTAAAGTTCGCGCGTTTGCGCCCCGGCATTAGCGATATGAAGGACGCCTATGCCGCCGCCGAACGTTTGGTCCTGGAAACGGCCCGCCAATCAGATACGGGGGAGGACACCTGATGAGATTGCTACATCCATGGATGTTGCTGCTGCTTTTGATTGTTCCTCCTTTGATCTGTTGGCGGTTTGGTCGGCGACGGCGGACGGCCCTGCGGTTCAGTGACGGACGTGCCCTGCGCGAATTGCCCGTCTCGTGGGTTGCGTATGCGCGTCATCTGTTGCCAGCGCTTTATGCATCCGGCCTGATCTTGCTGATTGTCGCCATGGCCCGTCCGCAACGCGGCCTGGATGAAAGCCGGGTGGAGCGCGAGACCATTGATATGGTCTTGCTGGTGGATGTCTCTTCGTCGATGCTGGCGGAAGATTTTCATCTGGATGGACGTCGCGTCAACCGCATGGAAGTCTGCCTGGATGCCGTCAAGAATTTTATTCGGATGCGGCGTCACGACCGGATCGCGGTGATCGCCTTTGCCGCCGTTCCTTATGTCATGGCGCCGCTGACCTTCGATCATGGATGGCTGTTGCAACAAGCGAACCGCATTGAAATCGCGATGGTACAGGATGGCACCGCCATCGGCACCGCCATCGCATCCGGTTTGAACCGGCTTCGCGACAGCGAAGCGCAGAGCAAGGTAATCGTGTTGCTGACGGACGGCGTAAACAATACCGGCAGTATCACACCCGAAAACGCCGCGCGCGCCGCGGCCGCGCTGGGGGTACGCGTTCACACGATCGGCGCCGGAACGCAAACCCATGCGCCCTTTCCCGTACGCGACGCGCTCGGCAGGCGGCGCTACGTGCAACAGTTGGCCGTTTTCGACGAACGTCAATTGAAACATATCGCCGATATTAGCGGCGGCCATTATTTTCATGCCGGCGATACCGATACCCTGCACGCGATTTACGAAGCCATTGATCGGCTTGAACGCACGGCCATTGCGGTGGAGGAATACACGCGTTTCGAGGAGAATTTCATGATCTTCCTGTCATGGGCACTGGGTTTGCTGGCGATCGAACAGATCCTGGCGCTGGGCCGTTTGGGGAGGGGGCCGTAATGCAATGGGGAAATCCGCAGGCATTATACGGGATCGCCCTGGTCATCCCGCTCGGTGTTCTAGTCTATTCGCTGAAGTCTTGGCGCGAAAAACGACTAAATCGCTTGATCGATCAACACGTCCTTGCAACATTGATGCCGCCTAAACGCCGGAGCCGCGACATGACGCGACTCGGCTTGTGGCTGGCCGCGATGGCTCTGGGCCTACTGGCGCTGGGCCGACCCCAGTGGGGCGAGAAATGGATCGAAGTCCGGCACATGGGTCTCGATATCCTGGTGGTCCTTGACACCTCCAACAGCATGCGCGCGGAGGATATCCGGCCCAACCGGCTGGAGCGCGCCAAACTGGGTATCCGCGATCTGGTCAGGCAAACGCGCGGCGACCGTATTGGTTTGATACCGTTTGCCGGCGACAGTTATCTTTACTGTCCGCTGACCACCGATTATGCCGCCTTCCTGATGATGCTCGACGACGTAAGCCCCGGCCTGATCCCGCGCGGCGGTACCGCCATTGAGCAAGCACTGCGGCAGGCCATACAAACCTTCGATAACTCTCTCTCGGCGGACCGCGTGATTCTGCTGGTTACCGACGGCGAAGACCATGAAGGCAATCCCCTGTCCGTATTGGATGATTTGCGGCGACACAACATCCGTTTGTTCGCCGTGGGTGTCGGCTCACCCGAAGGCGACCTGATCCCGATGACGGACGATGCCGGACGCATAGATTTTCTGCGCGACCGTGAAGGTAACCTCGTGCGAACGGCGCTGCGGGAGGATATCCTTGAACGTCTCGCGACACGCAGCGGCGGGATGTATGTGCGCGCCACCCCCGGAGATTTCGGGTTGGAACAGATTTACGAGCAGGGAATCGCCCCGCTGCAACGCGATATGCTTGATACCGAAATGATCCGCACATTTGAAGACCGTTTAGTCTGGTTCCTCGGGTTGGCACTGCTGCTGCTTGTTCTGGAGGCTATTTTGGGCGACGGCTCAGGACGACTGTTGCGCCGCGCGGCAGGTGGCGCCGCCGTCATGTTTTTGCTTTCAAACGGAATATCGCCGGCGTCGGCGGATACACCGCGGGCGAGCATGCAGCGCGGTCTGCGCGAGTATCAAGAGCAGCGTTTTGCCGAGGCTGCCGATGCCTTCCGGCAAGCTGCCGAAGAGGCGGCCGGCACGCGATTGGATCCCGCCCGCGCTCATTTAAATTATGCCAACGCGCTGTTTCAACAAGGCCGCCATGAAGATGCTGCGCGCGCTTATCAGGATGCCTTGCGATCGACCGACCTGACGCTCCAGCAGACCGCCCACTTCAATCGCGGTAATGCCCTGTTTTCCATGGCGGAACATCTCGCCGGGGAACAGCAATACGATACGGCCAAAAACTTTGCGGAACACGCGCTGGAAAGTTATCGTAATGCGCTCACTCTTGAGCCGCGCGACCATGACGCAAAAGTAAACTACGAACTTGCCGACCGTTTGCGCGAAGCACTCGAGGTATTGCTGGAGCAACAACCGCCGCCACCACCGCAGGTCGATCCCGACGGCGACCAGGACCCGGAGGACGATGATCAGGAGCAACCGCAACCCGATGAGCCCATGGCACAACCGCAACCCGCTGACGACGATACGAGTGACGACGATAGAACGTCCGGGGATGAAGATCCGCACGATGGCCAAAACGCAACAGAACCGTCGCCACGCCCGGATTCCATGGACGAAATGACGGAAGAAGAGGCGAAACTATTGCTGGACGCCTTGCGGGATGAAGAACAAAAAACGCGCGATCAAATGCGGCCGCGGCTAGGCGAACCCGAAAGCGTGGAGAAGGATTGGTGAACTGGAAAACCGTCATCTTGAATCATGATAAGCCTATCGCCGCCGCCGGCATGCGTCCGGACGTCATCCCGGCTACGCGAAAGGCAGCCTGTCTGGCGGCATGCTTTTTCGTGCTCGCGCTCAATGTCGGTGCGCTCAGCGTGCGTATGACGTTAAACCCCGACACCCTGCGCATGGGAGAATCCGCGAACCTTGTCATCAGTGTGGAAGGTGTGGATCGCGGACCGGCTCCCGCGCTGCCCGAGGTGCCGGGACTGCGAATCAGCGGTCCGGCTGTGGAACAAAGCGTTTCCATGTCGCTCGTCAACGGCCGGATGCAGCAGGAACGCACCCTTAATTACCGCTATACGATTGTCCCGCTGCAATCCGGAGAATACGAGATCGGGCCTTTCAGGTATACCCATAAGAACGAAACTGTGACGATTCCCGCAAAAGTTATGCGGGTTGTCGCCTCCGCGGACGGATCCGGACAGGACGGCGAACCCATATCGTTGTCCGATCTGGTATTTGCCGAAATCACGGTTGATAAAGAACGTGTTTTTGTTCATCAACCATTCACCCTGACGATTGCGGTCTACTCACGAAATCTTAATCTGGGACGTAACGTCTCGCTGATGAATATGCCGGAATCCGGGATTCAAACGCAACCGTTTCAGGAAGGCGGAACCACACGCGAAGTGGTGCGAAACGAGGTGTACGATGTTCGTCGATACCAAACCGAAATACGGCCGTTAACCGCCGGCACAATTCGTTTCGAACCCAAATTGCGCATCCAGGTTATGGTTCCCCGCCGGCGACAGCGACGGGATCCTTTTTTTGATGATTCCATTTTTCAAGGATTATTTTCGAATATGGACGCGCAGCCATTCGACGTAACCGTTACCCCCGTGGACGTGGTGGTCCGTTCCCTCCCTGAAACCGATCGTCCGGACTCGTTTACGGGCGGGGTGGGACAATTCCAGTTTGAAGCGCACATCCGGGAAACGGAAGCGCAACCGGGCGACCCGCTCACGCTCACCTTCGTGATCGAGGGCAAAGGCAACCTTGACGCCGTCAGCGCACCGGCCGTTTCCGAAAGCGACCGGTTCCGTGTCTACCCGCCGCGCATGACGCATAGCGATCTCGATCAAGCCGGACAGCGCGGCCGCAAAGTTTTCGAACAAATCGTTATTCCGCGGACCGCTGAATCCCGCGAAGTTCCCCCGATTGCCTTCAGCTATTTCGATCCCGATACCGGCTATTATCATACGATCACACGCGGTCCGTTGCCGCTTAACCTGCGTGAGGGCGATCCAGCTAGCCAACGCGTGGTGCGTGCCGACGGCGTCGGTCCGGATCATCAGGCGCGCATCGTGGGTCAGGATATTCGCTATCTCAAACCGGCGCCGGCAAGATGGCAGCGTGTGGATGACACGCCATGGTTCGCCACCCGGGGGTTCCTCGCCGCGCAAATAATCCCGCTGTTGATGGGACTCGCCGTCATACTGGTTGCAAGGCGCCGGCACGTACTTGACGCGGATGTAGCGCGCGCGCGCCGGTATCGCGCCCCGCGCAGTGCGCGACCCGGATTACAGCGCGCGGTAAAAGCCCTCAGACACAACGATGTGGATGAATTCTACACGGGAATTTGGGCTGCGATCAGCACTTATTTCGGCGATCGGCTGAATCTTCCGCCGGGTGCGATTACGGCGGGTGAAGTCATTCCGGCCATGCGTGAGCACGGTCTTGACGAGGAGAATCGCGACTTGCTGGAAAGCGTCTTCACCGCCTGCGAACAAAATCGCTTCAGCCGGGCCGGCTCCGATCCGGACACGATGCAGGCCTTGCTGGAACAAACTAAACGATTATTGAAAAATTGCGTGAGGTTACCGTCATGAGATTCGGGTTGGTCGTCGGCATTATTTGGGCCGGGATGATCGTCGCCAACGCGGCGGCGGCGGAACGTTATGCGCAGGCAGCGGCCGCCTACGACGGAAAACAATACGCCGAGGCCAGGGCCCTGTATGAACACCTTCTGCATGAGGGATTGCGGGCGCCGGAACTGTATTTCAATCTTGCCAACACCTATTACCGGATCGGCGATTTCGGACAGGCCATCCTGCATTACATGAACGCCTTTTATTTCGCGCCGCGCGACCCGGATATCCGCCATAACCTGAAATATGTCTTGCATGAGGCCGATGCGGTGGCGCCCGCCATCGCATGGACGGCCCACATATTCCGCCTCGCAAACCGTTCCGAATGGACGGCGCTGGCCACCTTGTTCTGGTGGCTCACGGCAATGCATACGCTGTTCGTGTGCCGGCCAAACCAACGGCGTCTCTGCAAGCTGTCCATGATCATTGCCGCCGCACTCTTGGTCTTCTGTCTGGCCGGCATCCAGCACTGGAGACAATGGCGGTCCCAACCCATGATCGTCGTGACATCCGCGGGTCAGGAAGCATTGTTTGCCCCACTGGCCGATGCAACCGCGCATTTCGCCATGCCGCAAGGATCGATCGCCAGGGTCGATGCATCACTCGACGGATGGTACAGAATCCGCGTGAATAAAAAAGACGGATGGATCCGCCAATCCGACGTAACACGTGTTGCGCCCTGGACACCTTAGCTCCTGAACTCTGAACACTGAACACCCGCATCACCCACGATGTCGTATACAAATAAGGTCCGAATAATACCAAATAAATTTCAAATATGTTTGGCTAGTTTTTCCATCATGTATTCAGAGGGCAGTCCGGCCTCAGACGGCGTACATCATCTGATTTTCCCGTGGTTCTGAAAACGTTATTGTGTCTTTGCGAGTGTTGTCAGAAAGCGGGTGGCGAACCGGAACCCGTCACGGAATCCGTCGATTCGGAACGATTCGTTGGGTGCATGGACGCGATCGGCCGGCAGACCGAAACCGACGAGTACCGGCGTGGCGCCGGACACTTCAGCCAGGCGTGCCAGTACGGGAATCGAGGCGCCTTCCCACATGCCGAGCGGTTCGACACCGAACATATCCCGTAACGTTTCGCGTGCCGTTGCGATGGCCGGCGCCTGCAACGGGACTCGCAACGCCGGACCGCCGACATGGGCATCGGCAACCGTCACCGTTAACCCTTTCGGCGTATGCCGGCGCAAATGCGCTGTTAACCGCCGCAGTGCGGTCTCCGGATCCTGGCCGGCGGCGAGGCGTGCCGTGATTTTAGCCATGGCGGTTGCCGGGATAATCGTTTTACTGCCTTCGCCGGTATGGCCGGAAAGAATGCCGTTGACGTCTATACAGGGATGAAATCCCAAGCGCTCGGCCGGGTCGATCCCGGGGGCGCCGCCGACCGGATCCACGCCCGTACGCCGGCGGTAATCCGGGCCGAATCCCGGTCGTTCCCGAACCAGACGCTGTTCCCCGACGTTTGGCGCAATGACATCCTTTTCGAAATTTTCGATCGCGATACGGCCGTCGGCATCGTGCAGAGTAGCCAGCAGCCGGGCCATACCGACGGCCGGATTGGGTGCTACGCCGCCATGTAAACCGGAATGTAAATCATGAAGTAACCCGCTGACGGTCACCGTCATGTGGATAATGCCGCGTAACCCCATGATGAGCGCCGGCCGGTCGGCGTCGGCCATGTCGGTGTCGCTGACCATCAACACGTCCGCCTTGAGCCGGTCGCGCCATTCATCCAGTTGCGATTCCAGAACGGAGCGTCCGTTTTCTTCATCGCCTTCAAGCAGGATGGTTATCGGCGGCAGCGGTACCTGTTGCCGGTGCAACATTTCGATGGCTTTAATGACGGCAAACAGTTGACCCTTGTTATCCTGTGTACCGCGCCCATACAGTCGTCCGTTACGTAACGCCGGCTCGAACGGCGGTGTTTCCCAGGCGCTTTCCGGGGCAACCGGTTGCACGTCGTAATGGCCGTAGAACAATACCGACGGGCAATCGGCGGCGCCGGGACGGCGGGCTAGAACGATCGGATGCGATACGGTATCAATCCGTTGACTGTCGAACCCCATGGTTCCGAGATGATCGTGCAACCATTGTGCGCATTGCCGGCAATCGGATTGGTAATCCGGATCGGCGCTGATACTGGGAAAGCGCACTAATGTTTTCCATTGCTCGAAAAAACGCGGCCAATGTTTTTCGAAACAGGCGTTGGTCGGATCATCGCTGTCTATATTGACGGGTGTTGGCGGCATGGTGGATGTGTCGGTTAAATCGGTTTCAGCATATTATTGATGGATTGCGCCGCGCGCCGGCCTTCTCCCATGGCTAGGATAACCGTAGCGGCGCCCAGCACAATGTCGCCGCCGGCAAACACGCGGTCGAGGGATGTCTTACCGTTTTCATCGGTGACGATATTACCCCAACGATTACTATCCAAGCCGTCGGTCGTCTGACGCAGCAGAGGATTGGAATCGTTGCCGATGGCGACGATGACGGTGTCGACCGCCATTGTGAACTCGCTGCCGGGAATCGCAACGGGACGGCGGCGTCCGGAATCGTCGGGTTCGCCGAGTTCGTATTTAAGGCATTCCATGGCGCGAACCTGACCGTGTTCATCGCCGATAATTTTTTGGGCATTGACCAGAAGATGGAATTCGACGCCTTCTTCTTCGGCGTGTTCGACTTCTTCCACACGGGCCGGCATTTCCGTTCGGGTCCGGCGGTAGACGAGGGCGACAGATTCCGCGCCCAATCGTACGGCGGTACGCGCTGCGTCCATGGCCACGTTGCCGCCGCCCAATACGGCAACGTGCCGGCCGCGCGCGACGGGGGTATCGGCTCGGTCCGCATCGTAGGCTCGCATGAGGTTGCAGCGTGTCAGATATTCATTTGCGGAGAATACGCCAACCAAGTTTTCGCCCGGTATATTCATGAATTTCGGCAAGCCGGCGCCGCTGCCGATGAAAACTGCGTCGTAGCCGTCTTCTTCCAGCAATTTGTGTAATGCGCGGGTCCGGCCCACGACGAAATTGGGGCGGACTTCCACGCCCATGCGTCGTAGATTATCGATTTCGAAACGAACGATATCCTTGGGCAAACGGAATTCCGGGATGCCGTACATCATCACGCCGCCGGGTTTATGTAAGGCCTCGAACATGGTCACGGCATGACCTTCGCGGCGCACATCGGCGGCGACGGTGATTCCCGCCGGACCACTGCCGATGACGGCGACGCGCTTGCCGGTGTCCGGTTTAACCGGCGGTGGTTGCGCTTTACCTGTCTCGCGTTCGTGATCGGCCACGTAACGTTCGATCCTGCCGATGGAAACCGCCAACCCGATATCCTTCAACGATTTACCAACGGTACAATGTTCCTGGCATTGCACTTCCTGCGGGCATACACGTCCGCAAACCGATGGCAGCAGGCTGTTTTCCTTTATGACGGCGATGGCGGCGTCATGATCGCCGGCGGCACAGGCTTTGATGAAGCGTGGAATATCGATGCGGACCGGGCAGCCGGCCACGCAGGGAGCGTTGCGGCATTGCAGACAGCGCAAGGCTTCAACGCGTGCCTGAGCGTCGCTGTAACCGAGGGTCACTTCCCGCGTATTAAGACGTCGCACGCCGGGTTCCTGTGCCGGCATGTTCTGCGGCGGAATTTTGAGGCGATCCCGGTTTTTCAGATTGTCCAGACCGATTGTTTCCAGCGCTTCAAGTTGGGCGCGGGCCTCCCGGTCAAGGGTTTCAGGTGTCGGATGCGTTTCGTTCATTAGCTTGTAATTCCAGATGGCATTTCTCATGCGCCACATCTTCGTGTTCGCGGTAGGCGCCCAACCGCTGGATCATGTTATCAAAATCAACCTTGTGTCCGTCAAACTCAGGTCCATCGACACAGACAAAACGGGTTTCGCCGCCGACGCTGACACGGCAGCCGCCGCACATTCCGGTGCCGTCGATCATAATCGTGTTGAGCGAGACCACGGTTCGTATATTGAAAGGACGCGTGGTTTCGGCGCAGAATTTCATCATAATCGGCGGCCCGATCGCGACCACGAGATCGGGTGCGTGTGTTGCCTCGCATAATTCGCGCAACGGTTCGGTCACCAGCGCTTTGCGTCCGGCCGATCCGTCGTCGGTACACAGAATGAATTCGTCGGCCACGGCGCGCATTTCCTGATCGAGAATCAGCAGGTCGCGGTTGCGCGCGCCCAGGATAACGGTCAAACGATTGCCGGCCTCACGCATGGCCTTGGCGATCGGATACAGCGGCGCGCCGCCGATACCGCCGCCGACGGCAACGACATGACCGTATTTCTCGACATGCGTCGGCTGCCCCAGCGGGCCGAGTAGATTGGCAATCGTATCGCCTTCCCGCAGGTCCCCCAACAAGTGGGTCGTTTTACCCACTGTCTGGAAAATCAGTGTAATCGTGCCGCTCTTCGCATCTGCATCGGCGATGGTCAACGGAATCCGTTCGCCGAAATCATCGTTAAGCTGAACAATTACGAACTGTCCCGGCCGTCGTTCGGCGGCAATCAGCGGCGCTTCGACCGTAAGCTGAACCACTTCGTCGGCAAGTTGCCGGCGTTGCATGATTTTATGACCCATTATTGTACCCCTCTAGCCATCATTGCATGGCATATCTTTTCCACGGCCATTTGATACGCCGCCTCGCGCAAACTGGATTTGTGTTTCAACGCGTAATCGCGTACATCAACGTATGCCTTGCGCAGCAGCGCAAACAGACGCGCGTTAACATCGTCTTCTTCCCAGTAAAATCCTTCGCGGTTCTGAACCCATTCGAAGTAAGAAACAATGACGCCTCCGGCATTGGCCAGAATATCCGGCGCCACCACCACGCCGGCATCCTGGAGGATGGCATCGGCCGCGGGCGTCGTCGGTCCGTTGGCGCCTTCAACGATCAGGCGCGCCTGTATCTTGGTGGCGTTATCTTCATGAATAGCGTTCTCCAACGCGCAGGGTAACAGTACGTCGCAAGGCGCCGTCAGGACATCCTCGATCGGTTCCGCCTCGGCGAAGCCCTTAACGCCGCCTGTACGTGCGACGTATTCCACCAGGGCAGGAACATCGATGCCGTGACGGTTGGCGATACTGCCGGTAATGTCGCCGACCGCCACCACGGTAATGCCTTCTTCAAACAACTTGCGGGCGGCATGCGAGCCTACCTTGCCGAAACCCTGGATGGCAACTTTGTAATCGCGCAGATTCAGATCCCGCGCCGCATCCAGCATAACGCACACCACGCCGCGACCGGTCGCCTGCGTGCGACCGAGACTACCGCCCAGATCGATCGGTTTGCCGGTCACGACACCGCGTGCAATATCGCGATGTTTGCGGTACTCGTCGTAAAACCAAGCCATTTCACGTTCGCTGGTTCCCATGTCAGGCGCGGGCACATCAATGTTGGGCCCGATATCGTTGACCAGCCGATGTACATACTTGCGCACCAAACGTTCTGTTTCCGTAACACTCAAATCGGAGGGATTGACCGGTACTCCGCCCTTGGCGCCACCGTATGGGATATTGACGACGGCGGTCTTGAGCGTCATCAGCAGTGCCAGCGCCTTGACCATGTCAAGGTCCACATCCGGGTTGAAACGGATACCGCCCTTGTAAATACCCAGCGCATCGCTGTGTTGGACCCGGTATCCCATGAATACCTTGATGCTGCCGTCATCGCGTTGAACCGCTAATCGAAATGCAATGATTTTATCCGGCACCTCAAGGCGTTGCGACAACGATTGGCCTGGAAACCGTTTATCCAGATCGAGTGATTTCGAGGCGCGACGCACAAGATTCAGAGCATTGTCCAGAAGGGCATCCATGATTTATTTCTCCTGTTTACCGCAAATTTTTTTGAGCAGATCAGTGTACCGTATATTTTCAAGATTGGCAATTCCTCATGAAACGGGCACGTCGAAACAGGTATCCGGTTGTGGATACCGCATCGTTTACAGTATTTCGACGTGGCGCTGCGACAGGCATGGAATCGCGGGCCGGAAAATTATACACTCTTCCTGATAAGTTTCGGGCGTGGCCCGCTTCCCCGGCGATCACGATCATCCACGGTTCAGCAGGCCTTCGTGCCATAGGATATCGCGCAAATCGTCCTGACATCCTGATTGGGCGAGCAGTTCCAGATGCGGCGCGAATTCACCGACCTCGTATAAATTATGGGCATCGCTGCCGAGAGACACCTTGACGCCGGCCCGCAGACACTGTGCGAAGAATTCAGGATCGGGCGTATTGGTATGGAAATTCATTTCGGCGGCTACCCCATGGTCTTTGAGAAGGCGTATTACCGGCGCATACAACCGTTCGGGCGCCGGTTGTCCGGCACGCCGGAAAACCCGGAACGGATGAGCCAGAATTTCGATTTCGGATCGAACCATCGTTTGCAATTCGGCCAGAAATTCGTCTGCCGCCTTTTCGGGATCGATGCGGTCACCGCGCAATGACGGCAACACATGAATTGCGCCGAGCAGAAATTCCACCCGGTTGCGGTCGTGTGCATGCACCAGCAGTTGTCCGTCGAAATCGCAATCGACTTCGAGCGCGATACGCGCCGGAGGCGCGACCGGATCGATCAGCGCCAGATAATCTTCCATGCGGTTATCGGCCGCATCGGCTCCGGCCAGACCCGCCGTCAGACAATGGCCGCTCCAGTAGGTTTGCCGTGTGAAATATAGATGGCCTGAATGTTCGCTGAACGCCATCCCGGCCAGACCGAATGCCGCCGCCAGTTCAACTGTCCTGACGACATCCATGTTTTCCGAACAATACGCCATTGGGGTGTGAACATGGGCGTCGAACAATTTTAAATGCGGCGGCATTTGCAATGGGTGACGCGTAGCGGTCATTCGTTCGTTGTCGATCACGATTTCCATAAAGGTGAACGGTTCCTCGCAGAGCGCCGGCGCCACGATGAAAGTCCCTGTATCGGTCGTCAACCCGTCGATCCCCGGATGATAATGGCCACTGACGGAATAACGGATATTGGCCTTCCGCATTTGCGTGGTAATTTCCTCGATATTATTGTAGTTATATGGACACGGATGAAGTTCTGGCGGGAACAAGGCGGTGTGTTGCAACTGAATGATCGGCCCGTTAAAATCGGCGCGCGCATCCAGCATGCGTTGCAGATCGGCAGCCGACCTGCGGGCATTGAATGCCGGTTCTTCGGCGTCGAGGAACGGAACCAGGCGATGGCCGCGGATATCGATCCAGGCAGGCGGTCGCGGAAAATCGCGGTAGAAATCGTCCGCATTCCCGTCATGATTGCCGGGAATAACGATGACCGGCGACTCGAGTTTCCATATACATTCCATCAGGCGGCGGCGTTTGCAGCCACTATCCGGTTCGCTGCCGTCGTTAAGCAAATCGCCGAGCAGAACGGTAACGTCGGGACGGATCATGCGGTTGATGCGATGTACCGCACGCAACAGGAGGATATCCCCGAGACGGCCCTTACTCTTTAACGCCATGTCCTCGTCACTATAGTGAATATCGCTGATAACCGCCATTTTCATAACCATAATCAATGCTCCAATATCCGTCAAAAGCGTGTTCCGCTTCGTTCCTTTACTGTCAAAGCTGTCGTTTTAGCAAAAATGTGACGTGGTTGTCACGTTATCTGTTTTCGAATAACGGCTGGTTTTTGGCTTGGAGAAAGGTGCCCTCGGTTTTTTTCTGTGGACTTTTCCCGGAAAGATGCTATGGTTTCGAGATATGACAGGTAGCGCCATGGTGGCGGCTGCCGCAAACTCGAATCAGAAGGAGGAGCACTATGCAGGCACAACCGGTAAAGTTCAACGAATGGATTCAGGGCGGATTCAATCTTTACAAGGATAACTTCGCTGTTTTATTCGTCGCAACGTTGATTGCTATCCTCCTGTCAGGGGTTACACTCGGTATTCTGGCTGGCCCGCTGGCTGTCGGCGTCGCGTTGATTGTATTGCGGCTGATCGACAAACAGGAACCAAAACCGGAAATCGGTGATGTATTCAAGGGATTCGATCAGTTCCTTCCATCCTTTCTTCTGTTCCTGGGAGTGGGGGTTGCCAGTTTGATCGGCAGTACGATCCTGGGCATAGTTCCCGTGTTCGGAGGGTTATTGGGGATTCTGTTCGCCTACGGTCTTGGGACCGTGGTTATGTTCAGCATCTTTCTGATCGCCGAACGGAAGATGGACGTCTGGCCCGCGGTGATGACGAGTTTCGATACCGTGAAAACGAATTTCTGGCCGTTCCTCGGACTTTATGTGGTGGCCTGTTTGTTGAGCAGTATCGGCTTCATTCTCTGCGGTATTGGCGTCATCCTGACCGCGCCGATCATGGCCTGTGTTCTCGGGGTAGCCTATCGCGACGTGTTCAGCACGAAAGAAGCACCGGTTGCTGAAACCGGACCGGCAACACCTGAACCGCGGGAATCCGAAACGCCGGCACCCGAAGCATCGCCGGAAGCAACCGCGGAAACACAGTCCGAAACACCGCCATCCAGTTGATTGCGCTGAAAAAGGTTATTGGCGGGCCGTCTGCCCGCC
>PWZG01000517.1 GCA_003567575.1 PVC group bacterium
CGTGCTTGATGTGGCATTGTTCGCATTGGCCGCTCAAGCCGATCTGCCCGCAGCGGACCGAAAGGCCCCGCGGCGGATTGTGTTTGTCGTGGATCGCCGTATCGTCGTGGATGCCACCGTGCAACGCGCCCGACACATTCTCGATCGATTGCGCGATGCCCCGCCTTCCGGCATTCTCGCCGATATGCGGGCACGTCTGCTCCTCTACGGAGGCGAATCGCCGCTGTGCTGCGCCGAATTGCGCGGCGGCATCTGGCGCGACGAACGCTGGGCGCGCACACCGTTGCAACCGACGGTGCTGGTCAGCACGGTCGACCAGGTGGGCTCTCGCCTGCTTCACCGGGGCTACGGGTTGTCGTCCGGCGCCCGGCCGATTCATGCGGGATTGCTGGCCAACGATACTCTGATCGTGCTCGACGAAGCCCATCTCAGCCGCCCGTTCGAAGATACCCTCAAGGCCATCGCCAAGTATCGCCGCTGGGCAGAATCTCCGTTGTCCTTGCCGTTCCGGTTCGTCAGAATGTCCGCGACCCCCGGTACAACCACCGGCATTTTTCCGGCATCGCCGGGGATGGTCGACAACGATCCTCGACTCGAAGCCCGGTTGTCAAACCCGAAACCGGCAATCCTCCTGCCGGTGGAAGCAAAAGGTGACGCCTTCGAGAAAGCGTGTGTCAAGGCCGCTCTCGAAAAGGCGCGTTCCGGCGAAACCCTCGCCATCATTGTCAATCGAGTCGCTACCGCCCGAAGCATTCATGCCCGGCTGGAACAAGCCGCTACGGGAAAGAAGCCCAACTTCAATGGGACGGCCTTGTTGTTGACCGGTCGATGTCGGTCCCTCCAGCGGGATGTGCTGCTCAACCAATACGCGCCGCGAATACTTGCCGGCCGCGACCGGCAACAGCATGTGGACCTTCCACCGCTGGTTGTCGTCGCCACCCAATGCGTGGAAGCCGGTGCGGATTTCGACTTCGATACGCTCATTACCGAATGCTGCCCATTGGACAGTTTGCGCCAACGCTTCGGGAGATTGAACCGCCTCGGAAAACGCCCAACCGCCGAAGCCGTCATTGTCGCGAATGCGGATACCGCCGCGGGGAAGCCCGATTTTCTTTACAAGGAAGCTATGGCAAAAACCTGGGAATGGCTGGGGTCGCAGCCCCAACCGGTCGATTTTGCGGCATCCTTGATTTCCAGGCAACTCCCCGTCGACCTTGCGCCGCTGCTCGCGCAAACGGTTGAAGCACCCTTGATCTATCCTGCCTATTGCGATCTTTGGGTGCAAACGGCGCCGGAAGCTGTTCCCTCCCCGGACCCAGCGATCTTTCTGCATGGTCCCGATCGGGGCGAACCGGATGTGCAAATCGTCTGGCGCGCAGATCTGGACCCCAATCAACCTGAAGCCTGGCTTGAGGTTGTGACGCTGACCCCGCCGTTGATGGCGGAATCCCTCAACGTCCGGCTTTCGGATGCCCGTGCCTGGCTGGTGGGAGAAACCGGAAAGCAACCGGACTCCGGCGATATTGAGGGAACGCCGATATCAGATCAAGGTTTGAAACATAACCATTCCGATATCGGTTTTCTAATCTGGCGGGGACCGAACCACAGCCTCTCGCCAACGGATCATCAGGGCGATTTGCGCTCGATTCGTCCCGGCGATACATTGGTTGTGCCGTCGTCGGCTGGCGGTTGCGACCGTTTCGGTTGGAATCCTGGTCAGCCCCGTCAAGGGGAAGCCGTTGCGCCGGTTGAAGACCTTGCCGACGCGGCACGGGTCGCGACACAACGCCCGGCACAACTCCGTCTCCACCCCGCGCTTGCCGAAACCTGGGGAGCGGCCGCGGAATCATTGAGGTCGCTGTCCGAACTTTCGCCCGAAGATGAAGACGCGGAAAACAAGGCCAGAGCCTGTTTCAAGGAAATCTTCGCGAGTTCCGATCAGGAGATTCCCGACTGGTTGCGTCAAACTTGCGGCGCCCTGGCACGCGATTTCAAGCTGTTGCGACGGGCGGATGGTCGATGGATGGCGCTTTCGAAAAAACGTTGGTCCGCCGAAGCCGCGGATTTTGATGACAGTGGCGATTCATCGGCCGCCGGGAGAGCCGTCGGACTGCGTACGCACCTTAAGGATGTTGCCGACCTGGCGGACCAATTTGCGGCCGATTGTGGTTTAAGCCAAACCATCCGCGAGTCTATTGTCTTTGCTGCCCGTTGCCACGACCTCGGCAAGGCCGATCCCCGTTTTCAAGCGCTACTGTGCGGGGGCGACCGGGCAGTGGCAATCCGCGCCGAATTGCGGATTGGCGATGTGCTTGCCAAGTCGCCATCACGGCCGATTACCAGGGAAGCGCGCGAGCAGGCGCTGGTGCGCAGTGGCTATCCCAAAGGCGCGCGCCACGAATTATTGTCGCTGCGTCTGGCGGAAGCGATCGGACTGCCCGGTGCCGCATTAGATCCCGATTTGGCGCTGCATGCGATTGCCGCCCATCATGGCAATTGCCGTCCTTTCGCATCGGTCATCGATGATATCGAACCGGTTACAGTGCGCTACACTCTGAATGGTAAAACCGTTGAAGCGTTCAGCAACACGAAGCTGGAAGCGCTTGACAGCGGTGTTCCCGAACGGTTTTGGACGCTCATCCGCCGCTATGGCTGGTGGGGGTTGTCCTATCTTGAAACCCTGGTGCGTCTAGCCGACCATCGTGTTTCCGAAAGCTACGAATCACGGGAGAACCTGTCATGAACCGACTCGACCTCAAAGGCATCGACGGCACGAACCCACTCGGATTCCTTGCCGCCATGGGCGCATTTCGCGTGGCGTCCGTCGAAGATTCACAAACCCGCATGGCGTGGCAGGTTGACGCTGCCGCGCCATATCCGATGCTGCAAACGGCCCTGACCGCCGACGGCTTTGCCAAAGCGGTCTGTGCCGAAGCCCAACGCGTGGCGTCCGAAGTCGCGAGCTACAATCCGATCATAAAAGTACCGGCGGAAAAGTATCGATCGGTCGCACAAAAGCACATCCCCGAAACCGGCCTGCCCGCCACCCCCACAGACGCCGACTACTTCGCCGCCTTCGCCAGCGACGGCGTGGTGGACAAGGAAGATAATGTCAAACCAACGCGGTTTAGTTTTTCGAATGGAGGTTCAGGTCAACTTCTATTAAAAAATTACAAGGCATTGGCTTATAAGTGCGATCAAAACTTAGTGTTAAAGGCTTTTTTTCACGGCAATAAGACGCTTCTTAAAACAACCAACTTAAATTGGGAGCCTTCGGCTAATCGCAGCTATGCGCTACGGTGGAATGATCCTGCGAATATTAAAAGCAGCCCCAAAATGACAAACGTTCCATTGAATGTTATGGCTTTTCTCGGGTTGGCTTGTTTTCCATGTTTCCCTGGCGGAAAGAATACTTTACGAACAACATCGATCTTTAGTAATGAAAGCAGACGGAACGACTTTATATGGTGTTTATGGAAAGAAGCGACTTTATTATATACCGCATGTTCGTTGTTAAGAACAAAAGAGCATCCATTTTTTAATACAAATTGGTATCGTTCGACAATACTGGAAGTTGGCGGATCTACAACCAAACGTTTCTACTTCTCCCCGGCCACACCCCTATAACCCCACGTGGTCTGCGTGACGTCCGGGGGACTCACTCCGACTACGGCAAGCCGATGTCATGCAGTCCGAGCGGACGAAAAGCGTCGCCCCCAGCCCAAGCCGGACAAACCGGCACGAAACCGCCCCGATGGAGCCACCCATGCGTTTCACCACCGAACAGAAGCTGGCTTCCCGCGCCCGTCAACTCGGCGAAAGCGCGGATGCGAACGTACTGGCGGAGTTGCTGGACCTGACCTCTTCGCCGTCGGC
>PWZG01000400.1 GCA_003567575.1 PVC group bacterium
AGTAACATCTGTTCCATGTATTGCCGGCATTGTACGCGCAAACGAAAGGTCGGCGACCACGATTCGATTCCCGAACCTGAAGAAATCCGTGGGGGGCTGGAATACATCCGCGAAACACCGGTGGTTCGCGACGTGTTATTGTCCGGCGGCGATCCGTTGATGCTGAACGATGAAACCCTGGACTGGATTCTCGGTGAATTGCGCGCGATACCGCACGTGGAAATAATCCGTATCGGCACCCGTATGCCGGTCGTCCTGCCGTACCGGATTACGGAATCGTTGACGACCATGTTGAAAAAGCATCAGCCGTTGTGGATCAACACCCATTTCAATCATCCCCGGGAACTGACCTCGGCGGCCCGTGAAGCCTTGCGGATGCTGGCCGACGCCGGATTTCCGCTGGGCAATCAATCCGTGTTACTGGCCGGCGTCAACGATTGTCCGCGCATTATGAAAGCTTTGGTCCAGCGCCTTGTGCGCAATCGGGTCCGCCCCTACTATCTCTACCAATGTGATCTGGCGGAAGGCTTGAATCATTTCCGGACGCCGATTGGCAAGGGGATCGAAATTCTGGAGAACCTAATCGGCCACACGACCGGTTTTGCGGTGCCGACCTACGTGGTCGACGCGCCGGGTGGCGGCGGCAAAATCCCGATCATGCCCAATTACCTGATCTCGTGGTCGACCAACAAGGTCGTCCTGCGAAATTATGAGGGCGTCATCACCACCTACAAGGAACCGGATTCCTATGAACCGCAATTCTGCGATCGTAACTGCGCTCGCTGCAATCTTGAATTAAATGTCGATCCGGCGGAGGAATATCAGTCGTTGGGAATTGCCAAACTGTTGGCGGATTACGACGAGGCGATCGCGCTGACGCCGGAAGACAACGAACGCATGATTCGCCGCGACGAGACGGAAGAAACCGAGTTAAACGGAACGACGGACACCAAACAGAAGTCTTAATCCATAAGGAGTCACGCTATGATCTGGATCGATTATTTGATCTTTGCAATTTATATGGTCGGCATTTTGTCGATCGGTTACTATCATTTTCGCCGCAACAAATCGGAAGAAGACTATTACGTCGGCAGCCGCAACATTCCACCGACGGCCCTTGGGCTATCGATCGTGGCGACCGATGTGGGCGGAGGCTTTTCGATTGGTCTGGGTGGCGTCGGTTTTCTGATGGGCCTCTCGGGTTCCTGGTTGTTGTTTACCGGACTGGTCGGCGCCTGGTTTACTGCCGTCTTCGTAATCCCTCGAATCAAGGGCCCGGATTTGGACCAAAAAATGTTGACCTATCCGGACTTTCTGAGGTTTCGGTTCGACAACCGGGTCGCCTTGGTTGCCGCGATTGTATCAGCGATCGGATACCTCATGTTCACCGGCAGCCAGATCCGCGCCGGTGCCACGCTGGCCTCCGAGACCATCTTCCGCGAATTGCCAATGGGTTTGGATCCCCTGCGGTTTTCGCTTTATGCCATGGCTTTTATCATCATTGTGTATACGGTCATGGGCGGGATTAAAGCAGTGATTTACACCGATTTTGTCCAATGGTTGATCCTGTTGTTCGGGTTAATCGTCCTTGCCTTGCCGCTGGCGATCCGGTCGGTTGGCGGCTGGGGTGAATTACGCGCCACGTTGCCGCCGGAGTTTTTCAGCTTAACCAACATCGACGCGGTAACGTTCATCAACTGGATGGTAGCGATCATCCCTATCTGGCTTGTCGGAATGACATTGTACCAGCGCATGTACGCATGCAAAGGGGTCCGCGAAGGACGAAAAGCCTGGTATATCGCCGGTTTTTTCGAGTATCCGATCATGGCCTTCATGGGCGTGCTTCTGGGAATGTGTGCCCGGGCCTTGTATCCAGAGTTGGTCGGCGTTGAAGGCGGCGAAGAGCTCGGTATGCCGAGATTGATCAACGAAGTTTTGCCGATCGGTGTAACCGGCGTAGTCATCGCGGCCTATTTTTCAGCCATTATGTCGACCGCCGACAGTTGTCTGGTCGCCTCATCGGGTAATATTGTCGGCGATTTCCTGCACCGTTATTTTATTAAAAACGCCTCCGAACGCGCATTGATCCGCTGGTCCCAGGGGGTCACGTTCGTCCTGGGCCTGATTGCCGTTGCTTATGCCGTAAGATTCGGCACGGTGATTGAGGGCGTCCTGGACGCCTACGGATTCATGGTTGCCGGACTGTTTGTGCCAACTCTGGGCGCCTTTTTCTGGCGTCGATCAACATCGACCGGCGCCTTGGTCGGCATTCTGGTTGGCGGCGGGGTAACCCAATTGCTGCCCCTTATAAGGCCCTTGATGTCAACCGGTATGGATGCATTCTTTTTCGGATTGGGCCTGACACCGGTTGTTTACGGTATGTCGCTGTCGGCCCTGAGTTTTGTGATCGTATCCCTGCTAACCCGGCCATCCGCGGATCAGATCGTCGCTCCCGTGCGAAAAGACGATTCGCAAGACGATACGCCGGCATGACCGATAAGATCGAAAATATCGGCGGGTCCGTCATTCAGCATGGTCCCAACAGCAACCGGGTCTACCTGATGAAGTTGGATCCGGCGGACCTGCCGGCGCTGCATGAGGTCATCATGCAGCGGGTCAACACGCATGGTTACGGCAAAGTATTCGCAAAAATTCCTGCTTCGGTATTGGACGCGTTTCTGGACCGCGGCTACCGTGAAGAAGCCCGTATTCCCGGCTATTTCCGCGGCCACACCGATGCCGTCTTTCTAGGATATTACCCTGACGTAACGCGCGCGACCGACGGTGATGCCGCCGGCGCCGCCGCGGTGTTGAACATCTCGCAAGATCAGGCGGTGTCCCAACCGCCCGATCTTGAACCCCGCATCATGCGGCAGTTGCGACCCGGGGATGTTCCGGCATTGGCTGACCTTTATCGCAACACCTTTGACTCCTACCCCTTTCCCATCACCAACCCCGATTATTTGCAAAAAACCATGGCCACGCATGTGGTCTACTTTGGTGTTTTTGATGAAAATTGCCTGGTCGCGGCATCGTCGGCGGAAATAGACCGCGATGCATCCGCCGCCGAAATGACGGACTTCGCGACCGCCGCCGCCTTCCGCGGTCAAGGCTTGGCGCGGGCACTGCTGGCTGCCATGGATGCCGCCATGCAGCAACAGGGCATCCGTACCGCCTACACCATCGCACGCGCCGTATCCCACGGGATAAACATTACCTTTGCCCGCGGCGGCTACCGGTTCGGCGGGACTCTGATCAATAATACCGGAATCAGCGGCGCCATCGAATCGATGAACGTCTGGTTCCGGACATTGTGAGATTCCGGCTTGCCAAATGTTTTTTTCGGTGCTATGATTCCGGCAGTTTGGTCTTGGTGGTACCGGACGGTCGTATCCGTCACAAAACAGGAGGGTCGTCATGAAGCAAACATCGGGTTCCCGCAAGAAGCCATCTGTCAATGGTTTGCGCAAAGTCAAGTTCGCGCTATCCGCTAAACCCGGCTGCAAGGTTTATGTGGCCGGAACGTTTAACGACTGGAGCGCCACACGCAATCGGATGCGATTCAACAAGCGCAACGGTAATTACGCCACAACGCTGTCCCTGCCACCGGGAACCTATGAATACAAGTTTATTCTGGATGACGAATGGCTGGTTGATCCCAACTGCGAAAGCTGGGTCAACAACTCGTTTGAGACGCTGAACAGCGTTTTAACCGTATCGTGACCGGCACGGCATTGAAACAATTCTTGTGTTTTCGACGTGTTTTTGATAAATAAACAGCCTTAGCGCCGTACTGCCCCGGATGTATCCGGTATAACGCAAAAGCGGCATGCGAAGAAATAGAAAAAGAGAAGAGG
>PWZG01000435.1 GCA_003567575.1 PVC group bacterium
CAGAATCGGTGGCTCGCGGCCGCTGCCGGCCTCGCTCATGTCGCACCTCGCAGCTCGAGCTCTCGGGCGCGAACGCAGCGGGTGCCGTGGCCGTCGCTCTCCGCCATGCCGAGCGGCGTCGTCGTGCACCGCCCGGTCTCCACATAGGCACAGCGCGGATGGAAGCGGCAGCCGCCCGGCATCGCCCAGGGCGCAGGCACCACGCCGGGAATCGACCAGAGCTCGCCCCGCTCGTCCAGAACGTCGGTCTGCGGCATCGAGGCGAGCAATCCCTCGGTATAGGGGTGCAAGGGTTGATCGAATAGCGGCATGGCTGGTGCCGTCTCGACCAGTTGGCCGGCATACATGACCAGCACCCGGTCGCAGAAATCAGCGACCACGCCGAGATCGTGGGTGACCAGCAGGACCGACATCTCGAGCTCGGCCTGCAAGTCGCGCAACAGCTCGAGGACCATCGCCTGGATGGTCACATCGAGGGCCGTCGTCGGCTCGTCCGCAATCAAGAGCCGCGGCCGGCAGCTGAGCGCCATCGCGATCATCGCGCGCTGCGCCATGCCGCCCGAGAACTGGTGCGGGTAGTCGTGCACGCGACGATCGGCCGAGGGAATGCCGACCAGATCGAGGACCTCGATCGCCCGCTGCCAGGCCGCCTGCCGCGAACCACCGCGATGCCGGCGCACCGTCTCGGCAATCTGGTCGCCGATGGTGAAGACCGGGTTGAGGCTGGTCATCGGCTCCTGGAAGATCATCGCGATGTCGCGGCCGCGAATGTCGCGGATCGCCCGCTCCGGCAGCGCCAAGAGGCCCTGGCCGGCGAAATGGATGCTGCCTCGGGTGATGCGCCCGGGCGGGGTCGGGATCAGCCTGAGGATCGACATCGCCGTCACGCTCTTGCCGGAGCCGGATTCGCCGACCAGCCCTACCGCCTCGTCGGCGGCGATCGAGAAGGACACGTCGTCGACCACGGTGGCCCAACCATGCTCGGTGGCGAAGTCGACGCTGAGCCCGTCGACCGCTGTCGCCGGCGGACTCTCGGCGGTGGCGCTCATTTGCCGGTCCTCGTCTCGCGGCCGATGGCATCGCGCAGCCCGTCGCCGAGGACGTTGAAGGCCAGCACCACCAGCATGATCATGATCCCGGGCGTCACCACGTTGAGCGCCGACTGGTCGATGAAGCTGAACGAGCGGCGCAGCATGCCGCCCCAGCTGGCGTTGGGCGGCTGCACGCCCATGCCGAGAAAGCTGAGCGCCGCCTCGGAGAGGATCGCCAGGCCGAGCGAGAGGGTCGCCTGGACGACCAAAGGCGAGAGGATGTTGGGCAGCACGTGCCGGCGGAGGATGCGCAGCGTCGAGGCGCCGATCTGCTGCGAGGCCTGGATATAGGTCTCCTCGCGCACCGCGAGCGTGGCGCCGCGGACGATGCGGGCGAAATAGGGGGCGTAGGTGATGCCGATGGCGATCATCGCATTGGTCAGGCTGGGGCCGAGAAAGCCGACGATGGCGATGGCCAGGATCAGCGAGGGAAAGACCATCATCGCATCGACCAGCCGCATGATGGCGACATCGGGCCAGCCGCCGACATAGCCGCTCACCAGCCCGAGCGGCACGCCGATCGCCATCGCCAGCGCCACCGCCTGAAACGCCGCCTGGAGCGAGACCCTGGTCGCGAAGACGAGGCGGCTGAACATGTCGCGACCGATGTCGTCGGCGCCGAGAAGATGGTCCCAACCGATGCCGGCGAAGGCACTGCGCAGGCTGGTCGAGTTCGGGTCGTGGGTGGCGATCCACGGGGCGAGGATGGCCACCAGCGCCATCAAAAGGAGAAAACAGAGCGCCACCACCGGCGCGCGTTGCGCCGAGAAGCGTCGGCGGAACCTCTGCCAGGGCGTCTCGAGCGGCGTAGTGATCGCCTCGGCATCGGCGGTGGCCGTAGTCCGGCTCATGTCGAGCGGACCTTGGGGTTGAGGTAGCTGTAGGAGAGATCGACGATCAAATTGACGAGCAGCACGATCAGCACAGTCACCAGCATGACGCCCTGGATCATCGGGTAGTCGCGAGCGAACACGGAGCGGATCAAGAGCGCGCCGATCCCCGGCACGGCGAACACCGATTCGATCACGACCGAGCCGGACAGCAGTGACTGCAGTTGCAGGCCGATCGCGGTGATCACCGGCAGGGCCGCGTTCTTCAAGGCGTGCTTGCCGACCACGGACCAGGGCTGCAGCCCCTTGGCGGTGGCGGTGCGGACGTAGTCGCGGGCGAGCACGTCGCGCATCGCCCCGCGCAGATGGCGGGCGATTTCGGCGGCGGGGCCGACCCCCAGTGCGATAGCCGGCAGGATCAGGTGCCTGCTCCAGGCGACAAAGCCGGCCTCGAGCGGCTGGTAGCCGGTCGCCGGCAGCCAGCGCGCCTGCACCGCCAGCAGGAGCACCAGCATCAGGCCAATGAAGAAGGGCGGCGTGGCGATGCCCAGGGTCGAGAACATGGTGACCATCCGGTCGACCCAGCTGCCGGCATACAAGGCGGCGATGAGGCCGACCGGGATCGCGATCAGAAGTGCGACGATCAGGGCGGCACCGGCGATCGACAGGGTAATCGGCAGGCGCGCGAAGATCGCCCCACCAACGCTTTCGGTGCTGATCAGCGACTGACCGAGATCGCCCACAAAGACGCCCGAGAACATCCGCCAATATTGCACCAGGATCGGGTCGTTGAGGCCGAGCCGGTCGCGCACCCGCTCGATGTCCTCGAGCGTCGCCTCCTCGCCGCCGGCGATGATGACGGCGGGATCGCCCGGCGACAGATGCAGCAGCAGAAAGACGATGAAGGTGACGATGACGATCAGCGGCGCGGCCCAAGCGATGCGCCGCAGCACGACGTTCAGCACGTGCTGTTCACTCCCTCTTCAGCGTGGCTTCGCCGTCACATCCGACCGGCGGCCGCTGCATCCGTGTATGACCGCCGGTCCTTCATGCGCGGCTCGGCCCGTGACTAGTCGCAGTCGGCCTCGATGCCGACATCGTGGAAGACGAGATAGGTTGCGATCGGCGGCTCGAAGCCGACCACGCAGCGGCTCGCCCAGACGTTCTGCTCGGCGTAGTAGGTCTGCACGTAGCCCTGCTCGGTGACGTGACCCGAAAGCTCGCGGATCACCTCCCAGCGCTCCTCGCCATGCGGCAGGGCGGCTGCCCGATCGAGCAATTCCTGGGTCTTCTCGTCGGTGAAGCCGCCCGGATTGAAGGCGCCGTCCTGATCGAGGCTCGCCGCCAGATGGTCGAGCGGGTCGAGCCTGGAGCGTGGGCCGCTGCGCGAATGGGCCTCGCCCCGGAGAAAAGCGCCGCGCGCCGCATGCTCGACGATGTCGTACTCGATGTTGACGCCGACCTCGCGCATCATGTCCTGCACGACCTCGCCCAGGCGGACGCGCAGATCGGGCGTGTTGATCAGCTCGAAGGTGACGTCGACGCCATCCGGGTAGCCGGCCTCCTCGACCAGCGCACGCGCCTTGTCCGGGTCATAGGCATAGCGCTCCATGTCGTGGTCGGGATGGTAGGCCGGGTAGTCGGGCGGCCAGAACTGCGCCGTGGCGACGCCGAAGCCCTGCAGCAGGGTGTCGACGATGGCCTCGCGGTCGATCCCGTAGAGAAAGGCCTGGCGGACGCGCACATCGTCGAGCGGTGGCATCGAGTGGTTCAGGTACTGGTGATAAACCACCAGCGTGTCCTTGGTCTGCAACTCCAGACCCGGCTCGCGCTCGGCCCGGGCGACCTGCTGCGGCTCGAGGCGGATGAGGTTGAACTGGCCGGAGACCAGCCCGGCATAGTGGGCTTCGGCGTCCGCCGCCTC
>PWZG01000185.1 GCA_003567575.1 PVC group bacterium
GACAGCGTCGCTCCCGTCGCGTCGGCGCCGGATAGCGCGATCATGTTTACGAAATTCCGCAGTTCCCTGACGTTACCCGGCCAGGCATGCCGTTCGATATAATCGCGAATCATGCCGCTGGATAATTGTTGTTTGAGTGTTTCCCGGTCGATATCCGTGTTGCAGCTTTCGATAAAGTGTTCAACAAGCATCGGAATATCATCCCGCCTTTTCCGCAACTGGGGTATCTCGATCTTCATCATGGCCAGTCGATAAAACAGATCCTCGCGAAACCTTCCGCTGTTGACGGCGGTTTCCAGACGGCGATTGGTTGCCGAAATAATGCGTACATTGATCCGGCGAAACAGGTTGGTGCCAAGCCGGCGCACTTCCTTTTTTTCCAGCACGCGCAATAGTTTCGGCTGTATTTCCGCGCTCAATTCCCCAATTTCATCCAGAAAGACGGTACCGCCGTCAGCTTGCTCGAATGCGCCGACGCGATCGGCGGTCGCTCCGGTAAACGCGCCGCGGGTATGCCCGAATAATTCGCTTTCCACCAGATTGTTCGACAAGGCGCCACAATCGATAACGATGAACGGCTGACTGCTGCGCCGGCTGTTGGAGTGAATCGCTTCAGCCAGCACTTCTTTGCCCGTCCCGGTCTCGCCTTCGATCAAAATCGCCGTATCCGTCGGCGCAAACGTTTCAAGAACACGGAAGATCCTTCGCATGGCTACGCTTTGACCCAAAACATTGCCGAAATGATTGGCTTTGCTCAGGTCGTACTTGCGTGTCTCGGGCAATGGATTGAACGATAACCGCGTGTTACCGATCCGGATATCAGCGCCACTCGGTAAAAACGCTTCACGGATGCGTATACCCTGCAGATAGGTTCCGTTCGTACTGTCCAGATCACGTAAAATATAGCCGGATTCACTGTTTTCGATTTCGCAATGATTACGGGATAAAAAACGGTCCGGCAATACCAGATCGTTGCCGGCGCCGGCGCCCAGCGAATATACCGGGCGATCCACGATGATCGCCTCTCCCTGGCGTTCACCGTTGAGAATGGACAACCGCGATTTTTGCAAAACAAGAGAACGCGGCCCGTCGCGATCACTGATAACCATTGTGGGAGAACTGGACGCCGTCATTTAAAATCCTTGGTTGCAGTTACGCCGAACAACTATGCACTACAGTATGCACTTTGTCAAGCAGATTCCAGCGCCATGGCGGCGCCCATGCCGCCGCCGACACACAGGGTAGCCAGGCCACGGCGGGTTTCGCCGCGGGCAATGCGATGTGCCAGATGAGTAACCAGGCGTGCCCCGGTTGCGCCGATCGGATGCCCCATGGCAATGGCGCCGCCATCGGGATTGACGCGATCGCCGGCAATTTGCAATTCGCGGATACAGGCCAGTGCTTGGGCCGCGAAGGCTTCGTTGAGTTCGATGGTATCGAATTCTCTCATATCGTATTGATAGCGTTCACAGAGACGTCGTGTTGCGTGTACCGGTCCGAGCCCCATTCGGGCGGGATCGCAGCCGGCGGCGGCATATCCCAGGATACGGGCGAGCGGCGGCCATCGGTGTTCTCTGGCGGTGGTTTCATGGCAGACGATCAACATGGCGGCGCCGTCATTGATTCCCGATGAGTTACCCGCCGTAACGGTTCCTTCAGGCAGAAAGGTCGGTTTAAGGGTTGCCAGTTTCTCAAGGGTTGTATCCGCCCGGGGATGTTCGTCTTCCGTCAGTTTGGCGGCAGATATCAATTCATCGTCGAACACTCCGCGGGCGGCGGCGGCCTGATATCGCTGTTGACTTTGCAGCGCGTACCGGTCCTGTTCATCGCGGCTGATATCAAAACTTCGGGCCAGGGTTTCCGCCGTCAAGCCCATATGCGATTGCGAGAAAGGATCGGTCAATCCGTCGCAGATCAGCGAATCCACCAGCTTCCCGTGTCCCAGCCGGTATCCTGTTCGGGCGTCTTTGGAAAGATAGGGCGCCGATGTCATCGATTCGGTTCCGCCGCATAGAACGACGCTGCTTTGGCCGGTTTCAATCGCCTGGGCAGCCAGGAAGACGGCATGAATACCGGAAGCGCACATCATATTGACGGTGATTCCCGTGCTCTCGATGGGCAGATTGCATTTGACGCCGACCTGTCGGCCGATATTCATGCCGGCGCCTGCGCCGAGTACGTTGCCGAGAATGACGGTATCGATGTCCGCGGGCGGGATCGTATCGCCCATGGCAGCGCATCCGGCGGTAATGGCCAGGTCAACTGCCGACAGATCGCTTAGACCGCCGAGAAACCTTCCCTGTGGGGTGCGTCTGGCGCCGACAATAACGATTTGATTCATGAAAATATATCTCCTTTGGGCGGTGAATTGAAAACATGGCGGGGCATGGGTTGAACATTGCGCATCAAGGGTCGAAACGCCATTTGATCGAGAATATCGCGCTGCAAATCCACGCCGGGTGCTTGTTCAATCAATTCCAAACCTTGCGCATGCAGACGGAAGACGGCACGTTCGGTGACGAACATGACCTCTTGTCCGGTGCGGCGGGCGTGATCGGCGCTGAACGAAATCTGGCTGACGGCATTGATAAATTTGCGGCCAGTCCCTTCGCGGACGATACGCAATTGTCCGTCATGGACGGATATCTCAAGACCGCCGGCGGTGAATGTTGCGCAAAAAACCAGTTTTTTGGCGGTCTGTGTTATATTGACAAACCCGCCGACACCGGCCAGCCGGTCACTGAATTTCGAGACATTGACATTGCCGGCGGCATCGATTTCAGCGGCGCCGAGGGCGGCGAAATCCAAGCCGCCGCCGTCATAGAAATCGAATTGAGCCGGTTGATCGATCACGGCGTGTGGATATCGCGAGGCCCCGAAACTCAGGCCGCCGGCCGGCGCCCCACCGATCGGACCGCTTTCCACGGTCAATGTGATCTCATCGAGGCGACTGCGTTCATGGGCGATACATGCGATCGTTTCCGGCATTCCAATGCCAAGGTTGGCAATGGCATCTGGCTGTATTTCATCGCAGGCACGCGCGCCGATAATGCGCCGGGCGCTAAGCGGCAGGGGTAAGATCGGTGTTTGGCGTCCTTTTTCGGTCGGCGGCGCCATGCAATAGTCCGGGTTGTAATGTTCGGCGAAGGTTTGATCGTGCTGATACGGTTCGGAGACAACAATACGGTCAACCAGAATACCGGGAACGTTGACATGTTGCGGCTGAATCCGTTGATCGAGTAAATCGGCGACTTGTGCAATAACCATACCACCGCGGTTATGAACGGCTTGCGCGATCGGCAGAGCTTCGCCGATTGAGGCCTCACGGTCCATAATCAGGTTGCCGAGCGGGTCCGCCGCCGTAGCGCGGATAAGGCCGACATGCACATCGAAAGCTTTGTACCACAACCATGTCCGGCCGTCCAGTTGGATGCGTTCAACCAATCCGGCGGGAGTTCGTTGATTGAGCCGTCCGCCGTCGTGGATGGGATCGATAAAGGTATTCAGTCCGATATGCGTGATACATCCGGGACGGCCCGCGGCTATATCGCGCATCAGTTGACAGATAACACCCTGGGGCAGATTGTATGCCTCGATCACGCCACGCACCGCCAGACTTCCCAATCGCGGGGCCAATCCCCAGTGACCGCCAATCACCCGTTTAAGCAGGCCTTCATGTGCCAGATGATTGACGCCCCGCGCTTTGCCGTCGCCTTGACCCGCCGCATAAACCAGCGTCAGATCGCGGGGCCGGCCGTCGCGCAGAAACCGCGCTTCAATGGCGGCGGTCAGCGCTTCGGGATGACCGGACCCCACAAAACCGCCGGATACCACGGTTTGA
>PWZG01000274.1 GCA_003567575.1 PVC group bacterium
CCGACCGCCGCTTGACGGCGGTCGGCGCGGTGCGGACCGTCGCGCGCCGCCTCCATCACCACGACGGCCGTCCCGCCGGCCCTGTTCACGGCTGCCGTCGCCCGGCATCTTGATTTGTGAGCGGGGCAACGGCTTGAGATCGTCAGGAATCCGCAGCCAATCGGGATCGGGATGACGGCACGGTAATTCGCGGCCGATGTACTCTTCGATTGGCGGGATTCCGAACGATTCATCTTCACAAGCAAAGGTAATCGAAACGCCGCTAGCGCCGGCGCGACCGGTTCGGCCAATTCGATGCACGTAATCTTCCGGATCTTCCGGAATATTATAATTGATCACGTGCGAAACCGCTTCGATATGCAGCCCGCGGCCGGCAACATCCGTGGCAACCAGAATCCGCAGGCGTCCCTCACGGAATTCAGTCATGGTTCGGGTGCGTTGATTCTGGGATAGCGCACCGGAAATCAAATCACAATCGAAACGATAGCGTTTCAGTTCGCGCGTTAATTGTTCGGCCGTATTCCGCCGGTTCACAAACATCAAGACCCGTTCAGGGTTTTCGCGCACCAGGATATTATACAGCAACGAAAATTTTTCACGGTTTGTCACCAGATAAAGGTCCTGGTGTACGCTATCGACCGCCACTTGTTCCGGTTCGATATCGATTCGTTCCGGTTCCGACAACCAATTCGACGCCAACCGCATCACGGCATCGGACAGGGTTGCGCTGAAAAGCAGGGTCTGGCGGCGACCGCGCGGCGGTGTGCTATTGACAATACGGCGTACATCGGGAATGAACCCCATGTCGAGCATCCGGTCCGCTTCATCGATGACCATCACCTCGACCTTGCGCAAATCGATCGTGCGACGCGACTTAAAATCCAGCAACCGGCCCGGAGTGGCCACAATCAGTTCCGGATTCAACGTTTCCAGTTTTCGCCGTTGCCGATCAAGATCGGTTCCGCCGAAAAGGGCCAGCGACTGAAACTCCAGATATTTACCGAGCGCCTTGGCATCGCGTTCGATCTGCATCACCAGTTCACGGGTCGGCGCGATCACGAGGGCTCGGGGACAGGCCGCATCGCCGTCACGAGCCGGCGCACGATCTTTCGCAAAACGATTGAAAATCGCAATCAAAAACGCCGCGGTCTTGCCCGTTCCGGTTTGCGCACGACCGGCGATATCGCGGCCGGCCAGCGTGAACGGCAATGCCGCTGCCTGAATCGGAGTGCAATACTTGAAGCCCAAATCGGCCACGGCATGCAACAGTTCATCGGCAAGTTCCAAGTCGTGGAAACGCACGTTCCCTTGCCGCGGCACGACGTCGTAATCCGCAGGCGTCCAGGCGCGATCCTCGGATTTTTGATCCTTGCGTTTCTTCACGGCACTTGCGGTCGTTTCGTCCGCGCGCTTTGCCTCCGCAACCGGCGTGCCGGACGGATCCGATTGCGATCCGGGTTTGCGGGCACGGCGTCGCGCCGGATTCCTTGATTCATCGTGCCCCGCATACGGCGGCGCCGACGGTCCCGCGGAATCAGTCTGCCCGGCGAGCGGTTTTCCTGTCGTGGACGCCTCCTTATGGATCGGCGGATGCCCTCCCAGTCTACGGATTTTTTTCCACATCGAACGTAACATCGTATCTTGTCTCTCCTTCAAGGGCGTCGGAACCACTCAGCGGGTTCATCCATCCCACCATTACAAAAAAATAGTGTACCACAGTTGCGCCGGTCTTGTCGATGACGAAGCAAGCGACAGCAATTCTAATTAAGGGGGTATCCACTTCACTCAAGTAACCACAAGATGTAGTATGCACCGGCATGACACCGACTGCCATGCCTGTTGCCGGAGAAGACTACCCGCAGACGTACCAGCAATTTATGAACTGGTTCGCGGACGACGAAGCATGCCGAGAGTATCTGTTGCGGTGTCGTTGGCAAGAAGGGTTCGTATGCCCGCGATGCGGGAAAGCGTCGGAACCTTGGCTCACCGCACGTGGTTATTCGTATTGTCGGTTGTGCGGGCATCAGGTCTCTGCTACGGCGGGTACGATCTTCGAGGGAACGCGGATTTCTATGCAGACTTGGTTCAGTGCGATGTGGTTTGTGACCAGTCAGAAGGATGGAGCGAGTGCGTTGGGCTTGAAGCGTGTCCTTGGCTTGGGAAGCTATCAGACCGCTTGGGCGTGGCTGCATAAGCTCAGGCGCGCGATGGTTAGACCGGGCAGAGACCGTCTGAATGGACGCATCGAAGTGGATGAAACCTACATCGGAGGCAGCGAACAGGGAGGGAAACGCGGGCGGGGCACCGAAAACAAGGAAATCGTTGTCATTGCGGTGGAGGTGCACTCGCCCAAGGGATTTGGGCGAGTGCGAATGCGACGGGTCGCGGATTGCGCTGGCAGCAGCTTGGTCCCTTTCATTTGTGACGTGGCCGAGAAAGACTCCGAGATTCTTACCGACGGATGGGGTGGATACAACGGAGTGGCTGAGATGGGCTATGTCCACAGCCGGATTATGTTGTCGGACACTGGAAACCCTGCACATGTCAGCATGCCAGGCGTTCATCGCGTAGCGGCGTTGCTGAAGCGTTGGCTTCTGAGCACGCATCAAGGATCGGTGAGTGCAAAACATCTTGAATACTACCTCGACGAATATACGTTCCGCTTTAACCGGCGTGCATCGCGGTCACGGGGACTGCTGTTCTATCGCCTCATGCAACAAGCCGTGGCGACGCCCCCAGCCACGTACCGATGTATTGTTGGCGACAACCACAACCTGTAGGGGGTGCTTGAGCGAAGTGGATACCCCCCTAATGAGAATTGCTGCCCGCTGCTTGACGGCTCTATCCCATGTCTGCTAGAGTATCTAATAGCGTTCATAAATGTAAGACCACACAGAAAGGGTAACCCGTGTCCATTGAGAAGATCGGAAAACGCACGCCGCCGCAGTACACGCGGTTGAAGCTCACGGAGCGCGACGGTTTCGGGATCCCCGGCGCGCAAAAGCCCGCCCTGTTTTACCAAGACAGCTCACGCCTCCCGACCGTAAGCCATGGCGAAGGCATCTACCTGTACGACACGGACGGCAAACGCTATCTTGACGGATGCAGCGGGGCGATCTCGGCCAATCTCGGGCACGGCAACAAGCGTATCATCCAGGCAGCGACCCAACAGCTTGGCAAGGTCGCGTTCGCGTACCGCAAACAGTTCGAAAACGAACCCGCCAACGAACTGGCCCGCACACTGGTCAGTCTCGCCCCCGAAGAGCTGAGTCGCGTGTTTTTCGTGAACTCGGGCAGCGAGGCCGTTGAGGCCGCCATCAAGCTTGCGCGGCAATATTGGTGGTCGGTGGATAAGCGCGGAAAAACGACCATCATTTCCACTCGCCCCAGCTATCACGGCGCGACGCTTGGGGCGCTGGCGACCACCGATTACACACCGCTGAATATTCCGTTCCGGAACATGACCTTTCACGTACCCAAGGTGGCGTCGGCGTTTTGCTATCACTGCCCGCTGGCCAAGGAGTATCCGGACTGCGGCATCGCCTGTGCCCACGAGCTGGAGCAACGCATCCGGGTGTACGGGCCGGACAACATCGCCGCTTTCATCGTTGAACCCATCGGCGGCTCGACGACCGGCGGCGCTGTGCCGCCCGAGGAATATTTCCCCATCATCGAGCGTGTCTGCCACGAGTACGAGGTTCTGCTTATCGTGGACGATGTGATGATGAGCTGCGGCCGCACGGGCACGTTCTACGGCTTCGAGCATTGGGACGTGACGCCGGACATCGTTGCCACCAGCAAGGGCCTGAGCGCGGGCTACTCGCCCATC
>PWZG01000419.1 GCA_003567575.1 PVC group bacterium
CCGAATAATATCCATTTGTTAGAGAATGCCCCGAGAGAAAACATCGACCGCGTTAGAGACCTGCAGCTAAAAAGATAAAAAAGTTGTCCGAAAACAAGCACATTGACCGCCGCTGTCCTGGCCTGCTCCAATGTCGCTCCGCTATTTTTTTCATACATAAAAATCCCAAAAATTGCTGCCACCAATAGCAGGCCCACGAACAGAGTTCTTACTATAAGAACGCCGGTCAGTATAGGCGTCTTTGGATCCAAGGGAAGCCTTTGCATAATATCCGGCTCCTTTGGTTCAAACGCCAGCATTAGCCCCAAACAGAGAGCCGTTGTCATATTGATCCATAATATCTGAACCGGCACAATCGGCAACGCTACCCCGATAAACACCGCCACCAGTATCGCCAGCGATTCTCCTAAATTGGTCGGTATCGTCCAAATGATAAATTTCCTCAAGTTATCAAAAACACAGCGGCCTTCTTCAACTGCCGCCTCAATAGAAGCGAAATTATCATCCGTTAAAACCATATCCGCCGCCTCTTTCGCCACCTCAGTACCTGAACGCCCCATAGCAACACCGATATTAGCCTGTTTTAACGCCGGCGCGTCATTCACACCGTCTCCGGTCATGGCGGTAATGTATCCCTTTGCCTGCAAGGCTTTAACCAGACGAAGTTTCTGCTCAGGCGTAACACGGGCAAAAACAGACGCGTTGTCCGCCGCGTTTATTAATTCATCATCATTCAGTTTTTCTAACTCCTCGCCGGATAAAGCAAGCGGCTCTTCTTTTGTATCCACATCAGATACCCGGCTTTTAAAGCCCAATTTCCTGGCCATTGCTTTCGCGGTAAGAAGATGATCGCCGGTGATCATCTTCACTTGAATCCCTGCCTGATAACAGTTTTTTACTGCTTCAATCGCCTCTTTGCGGGGGGGATCGATCATCCCCTGCAGGCCCAGGAAAGTGAACGATTTTGTTATGCTGCCGTGGCCTATACTATCTGTGCCGTTTTTCATATCCATTCGCGCGAACGCTAATACCCTGAGACCGTGCGAAGCCATGTCCTCCGCGCTTTTCTCAACCGCCTCACGGTCTATTCCCTGTACTGTGCCATCATCTCCAAACTGACTCACGCACCGGGAAAGGATTTTTTCTATCGAACCTTTGAGATAGACAAATCTTCCTCCCTCAGGGCCTTCGTGCAGTGTAGCCATGTATTGATGCTCCGACTCAAACGGTATCGAATCAACACGTCGTAATTTAGTAATATCTTCGCTGATAACAGATCGCGCCTTGTTCGCGGAGACGATAAGCGCGCCTTCAGTCGGATCTCCTTCCACTACAAACCTGCCGTCCTTTTCAACGACACGGCTATCGTTACACAACAATCCCGCGGCCAAACATTCTTTCAAAGATTTATTGAGGGAGCCCGGTTCTCCATCCTTAATCTCTATTTTGCCTTCACTTGAATACCCTGTTCCAGAAACCTGATATGTTTTACCACCGCTGAAGATCTGATGAACGGTCATCTGGTTCTCGGTCAAGGTCCCGGTCTTGTCGGAGCAGATGACCGCGGTACTCCCCAAAGTTTCAACCGCCGGTAGTTTCCGTATAATCGCATTCCTTTTAGCCATCCTTGATACACCGATGGCAAGCGTAATGGTAACCGCCGCCGGCAATCCTTCAGGGATCCCTCCTACAGCAAGAGCTACAGCTGCCATGAACATATCCGCGAACGAATTTCCGCGCAGCACGCCTATTGTAAACGTAACCGCGGAAAGCGCGAGGATAGCGTAAAGCAATTTGTGGCTCAAATGAGCGATCTTTATCGTAAGCGGGGTCTTGAGATCTTCCGCTGTAGAGATCAATTCGGATATCCTGCCTACTTCCGTGGAATCGCCCGTGGCGACAACTGCCCCTTTAGCACGTCCATAGGTAATAAAAGCGGACGCGAAGATCATATTGTTTCTTTCAGCAAGCGCTGTCTTTGCGTCACGCTCTTCTATTCGTTTTTCCACCGGCACTGACTCCCCGGTCAGCGCGGACTCATCCACCTTAAGGTCTCGTGACTCAATAAGTCGTATGTCCGCCGGCACCTTATCACCCGAAGACACCACAACGATATCTCCCGGGACAAGCTCAACGGATGATACCTCTTCTTTATTACCATTTCGAATGACCATGGCATGCGCCGTCATTGACTTCGAAAGCGCATCAAGCGCTTTAAGCGCTTTGGATTCTTGCACAAAACCAATAACCGCGTTGACAATCACGACACCGAATATGACGAAAGCGTCAATCCACTCTTTGAGCAAAAGAGTAACCCCTGTCGCGACAAGCAGAATATAAATCAGCGGCTGATGGAACTGAAGCAAAAACCTTAACCATACCGGTGTCCCTCTTTTGGGCGTAAGCTTGTTCGCCCCGAACTCCAACCGCCGCTCTTCCGCGGCCCTTGAAGATAATCCCGTCTCAGGATCGGTTTTAAGCTCAGCTAAAACGTTTTGAATAGACAGGGAATGCCAAAGACTATTTTTTAAATCATTTTGTTTAATATTCATTTTAGCTGCTCATCTATTGATTAACCTGCATGCGTTTTTTTCCGTAAATTTTATTATACTATTCATCATGGCCACCGTTTCAACCGGGTATTTACCCACGGCCGATTCCGCCGACAGCATAACAAAATCCGTACCATCCATGATAGCGTTAGCAACATCACTTACTTCCGCGCGCGTAGGCCGGAGGCTTTCAGTCATGCTCTCAAGCATCTGTGTCGCCGTAATTACAAATTTCCCCGCGCGGTTACATTTTTTTATGATCATCTTTTGAACCACAGGGATTTCGTAGATAGGCAGCGATACCCCCATATCCCCGCGCGCGATCATAATACCGTCTGAAGCCTTGATTATTTCATCGATGTTCTTTATGCCTTCTCTATTCTCTATTTTAGCGATAATCCGGCACCTCGAACCCGAGTTAAGCAACTTTCTTACATCCAAAATGTCATTTTTGGTGCGCACAAATGATTGAGCAATATATTCCACAGCGTGTTTTTCACAAAAAGCTATATCCTGCACATCCTTTTGGCTTATGCCGCCGAATTCAAGCCGTGCCTGCGGGATATTCACACCTTTATGCCCTTTAAGCAGGCCACCGGCTATTACCTTAGCCTTAAGTCTGTTTTTAGACCTGCCAATCACCTCTAACGCAATATTGCCGTCATCAATAAATATTTGGCGGCTATTCTTAATACTGCGCAACGAACCCTGATAGTCAAAAGGTATTAACTCGCGCGATCCTATTATGTTTTGCTGAGTAAGCCATATTCTGCGGTTTTTTTCAAGCAAAACCGGAGCACTAAGACTGCCTACTCTAATACGATGCCCCTGAAGATCTCCGAGAAGCTTTATGCGTCTGCGATATTTCGCGTTTAAAAGCCGGACGAGTCCTATTCTGTGAATCAGTTCCGGCGGCTTACCGTGAGAGAAGTTCAAGCGTGCGACATCCATACCGGCGCGCATCATTTTTCTGATCATAGTCTCGCTTGATGATGCCGGGCCAAGAGTGCAGATTATTTTCGTTTTAACCATTAGTCATTTCTCCATATAACCGCTCTGTGTCTTCTCTACGGCACAACTCGGTTCCTGGTGTCATAACCGCTGCTGTTCCGGCAGCCACACCGAATCTTATTGCCTCGTATACCGACATGCCTTTTGCCAAACTTAAAACAATACCCGCGACCATGCTATCTCCCGCGCCCACCTTACTGATAACAGGTACTGTCGGCGGCACAATATGTTCTACCCTTCCATCAAAGGCCGCGATAATCCCGG
>PWZG01000375.1 GCA_003567575.1 PVC group bacterium
CGCAAGCACATCGGTTTCCAGCGAACGCAGTGCTTCCGCCAACGACGGCAACTCCGTTTCAGGCACAAACCGAATACTCATATCCTGGGTTCGCATCGTACGCACACCGGTTTCCCGGCTGTAACGCACCGCCAACTCGCCGATACGGGCGAAATCGGATGCCGGCAGAAAACCCAACGGTAAATGTAGCGGAACGGACACGAATTCATCCTGTCGCTGGCGCATGACGCGAATACCGTTTTCCATATAAGACAACGGCGGCGCAACGCTCCGACCGGATTGCGGGGATTGCCGCTCTTCATTCAGCGTCAGCTCCCCCTCCCAGGCCGGGACACCGTCACGGATTACCACCAGTAATTCCTGCTGAAACTCTTCACGGAACGCGTCAACACCGATCCGGTCGAAAACGAAACGCAAACGGGCGCGATGCTTGTTGGTGCGGTCGCCATGCCGGTCGAACAAACGGCGTATCGTTTCCGCAACCCGAATGATTTCCGGCGCCGGCAACCATTCCAGCAACATATCGGCAATGCGGGAATTGCCACCCATGCCGCCGCCGGCCATGACCTTGAATCCGGGCCGGCCATCGCGAACCGCGGCAATGAATCCGAGATCGGCGACACCGGCCAACGCGCAATCGGCGTCGCATCCGCTGAAGGTAATCTTATATTTACGCGGCAGATTATAGGATCCCACCAGGGCAATCAGGTATTCGGTCACGGCATGAGCGCATGGAGTAACATCGAAACGTTCAGCCGGACATATACCGGCGCAGGGACAGGCCATCACATTGCGCACGGTATTACCACCGCCACCTTTGCTTGTCAGTCCCACGGTCAACAAACGGCGCATAATGGTCGGCGTGTTTTCAATGCCGATATCGTGTAACTGTACATCCTGACGCGTGGTAACGTGCAGCAGACCGTTACCGTATTCCCGGCTCAAGTCCGCCAGTTCGCGTGCCTGGATCCCGCTCAGGACGCCGCCGGTAACCCGGACACGAACCATGAACATACCGTCCTGGCGCTGTTCATAGACGCCGCGCGGCACCCTTTTGGCTTTGAGCACGGCAGCCGGTAAATCGCCGGCAAGATGGCTCCGGACTTCCTGGTCGTACAGATCGATATCCGCGGCCAGATCGGGCGGCAAATTGTACACTGATTCAGCGGTCGTTTGGTTCATGTTGTTGTCCTCTATCTGTTGTAGTTCGGAGCGATGCGATCGCAACGTCCCAACGTATAATTATTCTTCCGTGTTAAAACCACTTTACAGCATCAAATCAAAATCTCCCGTTCAATCAGAAAGTGTCGGCACCACAATATCCACGGGTGAATCGCGACCTTCTGCCACCGTGAACCCACGCAACACCGGTGTCGCGGGATCCGCGATCGACATGATAAGATACACGATATCAGGCGTATAAGCCAACCGCAAATCTTCCGCCGACATCCTTGCCGGCGTGGCCGGATGACTGTGCCAGATGGCCAGCAACTCCAACTGTTCCGAACGCAGCGCCTTGACCGCGGCAAACTGATCTTCAGGACGCATATTAAAATGTTCGTCTGATGCATCGGCATTGACCACTTCATAAAACCGCGTTACATGCCCGTCTTTCCCGCCGCATAAACCGCATGCTTCCAGCGGCATCGCAGCCGTGGCAGCTCGCAGCATGGTATCATAAATATTTCTTTCAATAATCAATTGCATATTCTATCCCGTAGGTATACATATTTGAAATTCCCGGCTTGCAAAGGTAAATCATGGCGTAATACGCACTGATATATCGTTAGCAAGGGGGTCGGGGTTCGGGATTCAGGGTTCGAAAAAGCATTCCGTGCCGAACCCCGAACCCTGAGCCCCGAACCCAAAAGGTTGATCGAAGCCGTCAACGCCCGATAAATGGTTGCGCTCATTTACTCAAACAATCTCCGAATTAAAGTCGGTTAGCCGCGCGTGGGCGCCTGCAAATCACAAACCGGCGCCGCTTCATCTTTCAACTCCGTAATCGTCGGCGATTCGCCGCAAAGCGGACACTTAGGGTTGCGTTTCAACGGAACCTGTCGGAACGCAGCGCGCAAAGCATCGTATACCAAAATCTTATCGGTCAACAATTCGCCTTGATCGAGCAGAAACTTGATCGCTTCCGTCGCCTGCAATGTACCAATCACGCCGGCGACCACACCCAACACACCAGCCTGCGAACAGGATGGCACGGCGCCGGGAGGCGGTGGCGCATTGAATATGCAGCGGTAACAGGCGGAAACTCCGGGATGCACGGTGATTAACTGTCCGTCAAAACGCAGTATCCCCGCATGGGAATAGGGTTTCCCGGCAAAATGACAGGCATCGGCCACCAGGAATTTGGATGCGAAATTATCCGTGCCGTCAATCACAAAATCGTAATCCCGCAGGACATCCAGCGCGTTGGCCGCCGTCAGCCGCTCCAGATAGGTTCGGACCGTTACATCCGGGTTAATGGCACGCAGTTTCGCCGCTGCCGAGTCAACCTTGGCCGTCCCCAGATCGGCGGTGGCATGCGCTATCTGACGCTGCAAATTGCTCAGATCAACCACATCGCCATCCATGAGACCGATCGTTCCGACTCCGGCCGCGGCCAGGTACAGACCGGCAGGCGATCCCAATCCGCCGGCTCCAACCAGCAACACCTTCCCGGCCAGCAACTTCCCCTGCCCCTTTCCACCGACTTCAGGCAAAATAATATGGCGCGAATAACGCTCGATTTGCGATTCCGTCAAATTCATCAGTCATCCTCCTAAAACCTACAACCTACCTCCCCCCGCCACCCATGAAATACAAAAATTCCATGCGATCGCCGGGATGAATCCGTGTATCATCGAAGGTTTTCCGATCCAAAATGGCGCCGTTTAACTCTACCGTAACCATATCCGGCATCTTAACCTTCAACTCAGCCAGAACCTCGTTTACCGTCGGATTCTCGGATACATTCGTTTCTTTTCCATTCACAATAACTTTCACTTCACTACCTCCTAAGTTACCAGACTACAGACTACAGACAATCTGAAAATATCGCTCGCGGAAATAATCGCCGCCACCAGCACCGCAAGCACCAGCAATCCCCAACCCCACCGCCGGCGTGGATCGTAGGCGGGTGGTGTCCGATTTGAATTATGGACCGCTATCCGCTGGTCGAGCATCAGACGGATGGCTACCGTACTATCCAATCCGCCGGATAGCATGGCGACGGCTTTTGCATTATTCTTCATATCATGCCTTCCAGGGATTGGTTCAAATCAGCGATTAAATCATCGTGATGTTCGAGACCGATCGACAACCGCACCAGATCATCGCTGACCCCGACCGCCCGGCGCGCGGTTTCGGGTAGATCCCGGCAGAAAGTCGAGGCCGGATGAATCACCAGCGTGCCGGCATCGCCCAGATTCGCCAGATTCCGCGCCAGTTTCAAACCGTTAATGAACCTGAAACACTGCGCCTTATCTTTCAGCCGTAAAGCGATCAGCGCACCGTAGCGATTGTTGAACTGGCGTTCCGCCACGGCATGCGCGGGATCGGTTGCCAAACCGGGATATTGCACCGCGCGTACCCGTGAATGTCCGGCCAGGAATCGCGCCACACGATCGGCATTGACGCAATGCCGATCCATTCTTACGGCCAGCGACTCGATTCCCATTCCCAGCAGAAACGCATTGAAAGGCGCCAGACAACCACCCAGGTCACGGCGGATCGTGTTGCGCAAAAAAGCCAGCAACGCCTGGTCGCCTGCCCGTTTGTGCCAATCATGCAAATGCGAATAGCGGGATGCCGACCAGTCGAAGATGCCGCTGTC
>PWZG01000331.1 GCA_003567575.1 PVC group bacterium
AAAGGTGGCGGGCAAACCATTCCAGGCAGCCGCGGCGCAAGGGCGCGGTGTACCCGTGCGGTTCGTCGGCAATACAGACGTCGATCTTGTCCTCGGCGTCAAACAAGCGATAGCAACGCCGGGCCCGTTCAAAAATCTCCAAAACGCCTTCTATCGCGTAGTAATCGTGGGCGGCGGCGCCAATCCGTACCGGACGCGGAGCGAACGCGGCAAAGAAGTCGTCGTAATCCAGTCCGGCCGGTATGCACCCGTAATAATTCTGTTCGCCATCGTAGGCGCGCACGCCGTTTTCCAGATATTTTTCCCGCGTAGTTTGCGAGCAGCCGGACAACGCGGCCTGAACCCGGTCATCGGTCATCATCAGCGCCTGGGTCAAATGGCCGCCGCCGGAATTGCCGGTGACGGCGAGGCGCGCGGCATCCACCCCGGACAAGGAGGCGAGCAGATCGAGTCCGGCCCGTGCGTTATTAATGAATTCGCGCATGATGTTGCGGTTCAACACGGAGGCTGCCAGTTGCAGGTAACCGTGCTCACGGGTATTGATGCCGGCCAGCGGTGCGCCGCTGCGAGGCTCAAGACACTGGATCATTTCGCCATGGCTGGGGGAATCCATGATCAGCACGATGAATCCCGCCCGGACCAGATCGATACAAACCCGCTGATATTTGGGAGCCGCCTTGCCTTCCGCCGAATGACCACAGACCATCAGCACGCCCGGGATCGGCGTCTCTGAACGCGTGGCCGGGAAATAGGCGTTGGCCGTCACGTATAGCCCGGACCGGCCCCGGAAAATCAGCTTCTCGATCGTGTATCCTTCCCGATCCAGGACACCGGTGGTTTCCGCACGCGGGGGCTCGGTCGCCTCGGCCAGCGGTCCCACGATATCGAGATAGCGCCGGCGGCATGCGTCGCGATACGTTGCAAACCGCGTGCGGTCGGTCACCCGGGCCTTGCGCACCGCATCGGCGGCAAAATGGGCGCGGGCGCGGTTCAGCACCCAGTCATGCACCTGCTGTCCGGTTTCGTGATATGCGTCAGTGAATGGCTTGAAAATGGAAGGTGCGATCATGTGCTTGTTTCCTTGTTAACAAAAATCTGATTCGACAATACTTCGCGCAAGCGCTAGACATGTGGCACGCTGAAAACGGCTACACGCGAAACAAAGCGCCCAGACGTTTACCGAGTAGAAGCGTTGCGCCCACGAGTGTAGCCGCCAAAAAAACCATTGCCCACACGCCCAGGGCAGAGGCTAAAAAACGGCCGGTCCCAATCATCTGCGACAGTTCGTAGATGGCTTTGGTGATCGGATAGTAATCGGCCCGCTGAGCCAGCATGAGGCTGTCGGAAACTTCAAGCATGCAGAATGAGAACGCCAGGACCGCACCGGCTATCAGATTGGCGGATATCAGCGGCAGAACGATACGGCGCGCGGCTGTCAGCGGACGCGCTCCCAGGTTGGCTGCCGCCTCCTCATAAACTTCAGCCGTCTGCTGTAGACCGGCCACTGCCGCCCGGATCATATAGGGCAAGCGCCGAACGGCATAGGCGGTAACCAGAAAAAAAGTTGGATTGATCCTAATATCGAATATCGACGACCATAACGTGCTTTCCTTGACCCATCCCAGATTGGCGAGATAAGCGCTCAAAGCCAGATACCCGAATGCCATGATGAGGCCGGGAACAGCCAGCGGCAACATGGCCAGCACGTCCAGGGAATGGCGCCATCGACTGCGCGAGCGCACGATCGCGAACGCCATGCCGACGCCGAGTACCAGGTTCAACAATACGGCCAGCGAGGAAAACAGCAGACTGTTACGGATGGCGCCCAGCGTCATGGAATGGCCCAGCGCATGTTGGTAATGTTCCGATGTCCATTCAGCGGGCAAGACGGTGCCGTACCATGATCCCGCCCGGCTGAAACTGGTCAGGATGACGCCCAGATGCGGCAGCAGTGCAATGAGCGAGACCAGCACGAACGGCAGCGCCGCCAGTGCGGCTGCGCCGCCGGTCACATAACGCGGCGCATGTCCTGTACCCGCCTTTGACTGCATGGCGTGGGCATGGCGGCCGAAACGCCATTTTCCCATCGCGTAAAGAAACAGACTCGCAGCCAGCGTAACGCTTACCAGGGCGTACGGAAACGGACTGGACCCGATATCCATCAAGGCATCGTATATTTGGACAGAGACGCAGCGCGTATAATTCAACATCAATGGCGTGCCAAGCTCGGTAAAACTCCAGATAAAAACAATGGTTCCGCCCGCGAACAAGCCCGGCGCCATCAACGGCAAGGTAATGTTCCGAAAACGACGCCAACCGCCGGCGCCAAGATTGGCTGCCGCCTCTTCCATTGCCGGATCGACGTTAGCCAGCGCGGCGGCGGCGTTAAGATATAAAATCGGGTACAATCCCAGCGCCTGCAACAAAATAACGCCCCATACGCGGCCCTGCCCCAGCCAGTCGATCGCACCCCACCCCATCAGCGTATTCAACACACCGTAAGCGCCCAGCATTTGCTGGAAGCCGATAACCCCGACAAACGGCGGCAAGACCATGGGCATCAATGCCAGGGCGGTCAATACCCGTTTGCCCCGGAACTCGAAACGGTGAGCCACCCAGGCCAATGTCAGCGCCGGAACCATGGCCGTCAGGGTCGTTCCGATCGCTATACCCAGACTGTTGCGTAAACCTTCGTAATAAATCGGATTCCTGAAAACGTACAGTAGATAGCGGATCGTGAAGCGGCCTTCAACGAAAAAACCGCCACGCACCACCCAGGCAACCGGCAAGACAAACATTAACAGCAGCCATACCATGCCCAGCCAGCCGAAAACACCTATCGACATTTTACGGTTCATAGGTTTACGGTTCAATTATGTTCCTCTTGCACCAGCCGTTGCGCGGCACGGTAGCGATGACGGTAAAATGTTGTCCAAAGATTCAACATTTCCATCCTTTCCATTTGGCGCGCCAGATCGGGAGCGGTTGACCAGGTTACCTGTTGCGGCATATACGGCAGCGCCTCCATCATTGCCACAGCCGCGGGATTGGCAGCAGGCCCGCCTTTGCCGCGGATAATCGACCACAGTGCGCGCAATTCATTGCCGGCATCCATGCACATGGCACGGATCAGATAGCGCTGCACGCCGAAATGGCGTGCCGTCCAACGCGGGAAATACTCGAATTCGCCGGCCAGCGCATAAGGATCCACCCTTGCATCATCCAGCGAGTCAACTGTCCACGCCAGATGTCTTGCCGCATTCGCGTCGGGCCACGATCCGGGATAAAAATCGCGACGAATGGGTAGCCGCCGCAAGGCATACCTTTCCGGGCCACCCGGAGAGCCCGGTCGATAGGCCCATAATTTCTGGCCCTCCTCACTGAGCACATATTGCATAAACCGCACTGCCAGTTCACGTTCAGGCGCGCCTCGCAACAACGCGATCGGATCAGCGCTAACACTCGATCCGCCTTGCGGCGTGACGTATTCCAGCGTGCGCCGGCCGTCCGGACCGATACTGAATTCCGACTGGAAACGGCCGAAGAAATCGATGGCAATCCCGGCGGCGGCATTGCCCATACTCACATCAACGGGCACCCGTCCGGCGCCGTCAGTGAAGTAGCGCGCGTTGGCGCCGATTTTCTGAACCAGAAACAGACCGCGACGCCATCCCGTTTCGACCGCATCCTGATAGGCGCGCGGTACGCTGTCTGGCCAGGGCGCATCCGCGGCGAGGTTCGCCAGAATGCGCTCGTAAGCCCGACACTGGTCCATGTCGAATCCAGCTTCGCGTACGGCTTGATGACATTGTTCGTGAATCATCATTTCGAACGTCTTGGCAACACTACCGCTCTTGGTCGGATCAGCCACACCCAGCAGACCAGCGTAACGAATGTCCGTCAAATCAAGCCAGCGCACCGGTGCAGCGAGGCCAAGCGTTTTAATGCGGTCAGGATTATACACGATCCCGAACGAACTGAGACAGGTCCCGAAAAAGGTTGTGCCGCGCCATGTTTCACCCGCCAATTCACGGGGAATCAGTTCGCGACCCTCGGTATCGTAGAATAATCCAGCCGGCGGATCATCCGGCGGCCAGGGCGCCACCAGCAGTCCCTGCCGGCCGGCAATATCATGATCGTAAACACCACCACCGAAAAAGAGGTCGATCCGGCTGGAGAATGCCGCCGGATCATCGGTCGCCCGCCATGCGGTCCACAGTTCGCGTTGCCGTTCCCAACGTGCGCGGTCGGCGCCACCCGGCGGCGGACGATCCGGATCGAAACGCCGGTCGAAAATCATCTCCGCCCCGCCGGCGGGCCAGGCATGCCCCTGATCTGTCCACCAGGCGCGAAAGGCCTGCGTCATGGCGCCTTGCAAGTAGCGCATAATATCGGAAGTTCCGCCGATGACACGCCAGTCAACCTTTACCGGACGACCGTGGTGTTGTTCATGCCACTTCGAAAAACCGCGACCGAACTCATGGCGAATTGCCTCGTTATGCGGCGAAATAATTACCAGAACCATTCCGTCTTCCGTTCGCCGCCGCCCGGATACCGCGTCGTCACGCCGGAAAACGAACGGCAACGCCACCAATATCGCCAGCGTTAATGCCACGCCTATTTGAAGACCAAATTTATCCATGATCTAATCCGAACCAAGAAGAATCAGACTCTCGCCGTGGCGCGCCGACAAGGTCACCGGATCGCCAACGGACCGAAGACGTTCGGGATTCGACTCCAGCACCCGCACATGCACGGGATCACCGTTTACACCGTGGATACGCACCCGGTATTGCACGGTTTCGCCAAGAAAAACGGTTTCTTCCACCCTACCCGACAATCGGTTGCCCACCGCCGGATCCCGTTCCCCGGCAAGTCGCAGACATTCCGGACGTATCGATAGCGTTACGGCCGCGCGCGTAGCCGGCGGCGCTCCACTACCCGACCATACACCGGTCAATTGTCCGGCAACGGTATCGACCTGCGCGACGCCGTCATTGACGGCCGCCGTCAGCCGACCGGGCAGCAGGTTGGTTTCACCCATAAATCCGGCTACAAACGGATTAACGGGACGCCGGTACACATCCTGGGGAGTACCCACCTGTTCCAGCACGCCGTCACGCATTACCGCCAGACGATCGGCAATCGACATCGCTTCCTTCTGGTCATGGGTAACGTAAAGCGCGGTCAGTCCCGCCGCGCGACACAGGCGCCGGATTTCAAGACGCATTTCCAGCCGCAATTTGGCATCGAGATTCGATAGCGGTTCATCCAATAGTAAACAGCGCGGTTCCACCACCAGGGCGCGAGCCAACGCCACACGCTGTTGCTGGCCGCCGGACAATTGGGCCGGACGGCGACCGGCATAATCCTCCATTCGCACCCGGCGCAAGGCATCAAGCGCGAGACGAGTCCGTTCCCGGGCCGGAACTTTACGCATCGCCAGTCCGAACTCGACATTCCGGCAGACGGTCATGTGAGGCCACAAAGCATAGCTTTGAAATACCATACTGGCGTCCCTACGTTCCGGCGGCACATGGGTGATGTCCTCGCCGGACATGAATATCCGGCCGCTTTCCGGCGTGTAAAAACCGGCCAGACAACGCAATAAAGTCGTCTTGCCGCATCCGCTGGGACCCAGCAGGAAAAATATCTCGCCCGCCGCCACATCCAGCGTCACGTCATTGACGGCCGCCAACCGGTCAAATCGTTTGGTCAGTTTCTCGATTCGTACCGATGCACCCATGATATTTCTCCCGCTAATCGTACGGAGATGAAGAGGCGTGATTATTTCTTGTCGGCGGCAGCAGTTCCGGCCCGGACGGCGGCTGCGTTTTTGGCCAATGTTTTAATGTCTTTGACGTCGATACGCGCGGCGCCACGGGTGACACGCGTCGCGATCCGGGGCTCATTCTTGCGACGCCGTTTAGCGGCGGAAACGGCGCTTTTATATTGCGGCAACCAGCGCGCCTGGGCGATCAGCATGTCATCAACCAGTTGCCAGATTTCGGGTGGACTACATACCGCGCCAACCAGCGGATCCATCATCATTGCCTGGCGTAAAAGTTCGTCATCACCGGTTACCGCCGCTTCAACCGCCAACCTTTGCACGCTGACACTTGCATTGCAGACCGCCGCGCATCCCAGTGGCAGATCACCGATAATCGGGATGTTAAGCCCGTTGCCGTCCACGTAGCCGGGAACCTCGACGACGGCATCCGCCGGCAGATTGGTAATGCAGTCGCGATTAACCACATTGAAATGACCGCGATACAATCGGCCGGTTTCCAGGCTTTCGATAATGTATGAACCGTGTTCATGCCCACGGTTTTCCGGCTTATATTGCGCGGGCGGCGCTTTGAGCCAATTCTGGAAATCCGTTTTGAACCAGTTGCGGCCTTCGGTACAAACCCTCAGATAGCCGCCGGTCTCACCATGAATCCATGACCGCATATCGATCCAGCGCCTTATTTCGCGCGGCCTTTTACGGTACCAGGGTACATATTCGCTCAAATGACCGTTCGACTCGGTGCTATAGTAACCGAAACGGCGCATCATATCGATACGAACCTTTTCGGTCGCGCGCAGCTCGTCGTCCTTCTCAAATGCCGCCAACAATTCCCGGCGACCGATTTCACGGCCACGGTGACGTATTTGTATATACCAGGTCTGATGATTGATACCGGCGCAGACTACATCGAGTTCATCGGTCGCAACATTCAGTGCCCGGGCGATCTGTCGGATACCACCCTCGACACCATGACACAACCCGATGAATTTAACATCGCCGGCATACTTGCTACAAGCCCAGGTGTTCATGGCCATCGGATTAACATGACTGATAAAAACGCAACCGGGCGCCGCCATCTCGCTGATATCGCGACAGAATTCCAGCATAACCGGGATACCGCGTTGTGCATACATTATGCCGCCCGCGCACAATGTGTCACCGACGCATTGATCAATACCGTACGCCAACGGAATGTCAATGTCGGTTTTGAAGGCTTCCAGCCCGCCAACGCGCACAACGCAAAAAACATAGTTGGCGCCGGTCAACGCCCGGCGACGGTCGGTTGTTGCAGTGAGCTTCGAGCGGACCCCATTTTCCTGCATGTCCCTCCGGCAAAGACGGGTAACCATATCAAGGTTGCGCGCATCAATATCAGTGAACGCGATCTCGCTCGCATCCCTGAACTCAGGGACGATCATTAAATCGGTAAGAATCTTGCGCGTAAAGCCGATACTGCCCGCGCCGATAAAAGCTATTTTCATAAACGTCCGGTTCCTTTTTGAAACGGTTATCGACAAAACATCCCGCGGCACACAATGCCCGGGATTGAATTCGCCGCCGGAAATCATGCCGCCTTGGACCAGGTGCATAATAACACCTAAATCAAATTCGGCAACACTCATTTCAATTTGGACGGACATTCCTCTTGCTTGCTTGCCCGCTTTATGGCATAATAAAGGTTGTACCACAAAACGAAATATAGTCTTAAAGGAGGTGATGTCTTCATTTTACATGATGATGGGCTAACTTTAACATTGATTTTCGCGTATTAAACAGACACAAGGATCAAGTGAAATGAAACACAAACTAATTATCTCGCTAATTGCCTTCGCTATGGCGACACCTGCCATGGCATATCTGAGCATCCCGATCGCCGATGACGCCGACACCTACGAACATCAAATGCGGGTTACCGGATCGATATCGCTCGAAAGCGATCTCAACCTTTTCGGTGGCCGGTTCACCTACGGCATTAGGGATGGTCTGGCAGCATTTGCCGGAATTGGTCTTGCCGATCCTGATACCGGGGCTTACGATAGTTCCCCGTACTTTCAGTTCGGCGGACAGTACCTACTGCCGGTGGATTTACCGGTCGAGCTGGCCGTGCGCGGAGCTTTCGGCATGACCAGTCTTGGCGGACCCCGGGGCGTGAGGGATCTTGATATATGGACAATGAATATCGGCGCCCTGGCGAGTATGCGAATCGACGATATGTTCACCGTATACGGTTACGGAGGGCTGAGCCATCAGGATTACGATGCCGGTCATTATTCGGATACGGAAACGGATCCGGCGATAGCCGCCGGTGCGATTATCACGCTGAACAGAAACCTTTCGTTCTTCGGCGAGTTATCGCATATTGATGAATTATTCGTCAGTCTTGGCGCCCGTTTCGATTTCTGACGTGCATCAATCAGCTAGTGAACGAAGAAAACAACCATCTCTAAATTGTCGCGATGCCCCGTTCAATCAAACGGTGTAGATGCGTCTGCTATGGAGCTGTCCGTACTCGGCAGGTTGAACGTACATTGAGACAATAAAGAAATGATCAGCAGAAAACCGCCCTTGAGATTCCGGGGCGGTTTTCTTTTTTGCTTCAGAAAATCAGCATTGCGTCATCGTGCGCGAATATGATGATTCCGAAGTGGCGTCATAACAAACCGGTCGGCAAAGCAAACCATGCCTATTCGGCAAACCGTATGTCGACGATACCATAAACCTCGACCTCGGGCACGGTCAACCGCAAGCGATTACCGTTCACGCTGTAGTCCAGCGCCGGCGCTGCCCCGGTATCCGGCGATCGCAAGTTGACCGATACAACATTCTCGTCCGCCGGCAGTTTAAGGTCCAACTCCAAATCATGAACGGCAATCGGATGGTCACCCCGCCCGGCTTGCTCGTCACGATCGTAGTTCACCAGATGCAACGCCAATCCGCCGGGCAGATCAAAGGCCCCGGCCCGTACTTTCCAGGAAGCTTCAACCCTGCTTAACGGCGCATGTTCCGTCAATCGCTCCAAGGCCGCCATCACATTCGTCTCAACGCCGTCGCCGTCAATCCGCAATACGCTGCCGTTACCGACGGACACAGGACCGAGATCGGCATCGAGTTCGAACAGACCGCCCGGATCACGGACCCGGCCTTTTTCATCCATCGTTGCCGTCTCGCCGACCAGCATCGCGTTTCCTCCGGCGGCGACGTAGTCGTGGATCATCGCGATTTGCGTATCGGAAAGCGCAAGCGCGCCGGGCAACACCAGGACATCGTATTCTTTAAGACGTTGTGGTTGGTTGGTCATTCGTTGATCAAGAAGAAAATCGTACAATACCTGTTGTTCAGCGAAGATTTGCGCAATGGTACGCACCATGCGATAGGATTCCGGGCGCCGGTTCAACGCGCTCTGACGCGGCAACACGATGCCGACTTCGCTGCGAGGGCGTGCCTGTTCATACAATTCGCGATGCGCATGCACGAAATTGTGGTGCCGCGTCATTGCGGCGCGATTGTCTGCATTCATGAAATCGTGATATAAACCGGTTCCGGCGCCGCCGGCGGACAGTCCTTCAGCCAACGCCGTACGTATGCGCCGGGTATAACGACCGATCATGAACGGTTTCCCCTCCACCATCTCGCGCAACCAGAGTAAGTGCGGCCAGGCATCGCCGGCAATTCCCGCGTCCAGATCGCCGTCGTTATGCGCGCCGGAATACCAGAAATAATTCTCACCACGATGCCAGTCCTCGACCGGTGTAAATGCCCGCTCGTCATGATGCGGGATAAACGCGCGATGATTCCAAGTGCCAATCATGAAATCGGGCTTGATCGAACGCGCATGATCCAAAAGTATTTCGTCGAAAACCTGTTTGAAATGGCGCGCACCCCATCCGACGGCAGCCCAGTGCAATTCGGTGGCCTCCTCAACATCGGGATATCCCGGCATATGCGCGGGTATTTCCTCAAAAGTATGCGCCGCAAGATCATCAATCCCGAACTTCAATCGCAACGCTTCCTCATCGTAATTCCGTCGCAAATAATCCTTGAACTCGGCCTGACACCAATGACAGACACAACCGCGACGGTAATTATAGTTCGACATCAATCCATCGACCCCGGCATCGATGGCAATCTCGACCATCCGTTTCATCAGCCGGCGCGTATGAGGGCTGGAAATACATACTTCGACAAAATCGATATATCGGCCCCGGCTGATGATATTGCCGGCCGCATCGCGTTGCAACAATTCGGCGACGTCATCCGACGGACGCCGACCCATCAAATCCTCATCCCAGGCTTCGTTGTACCACTTGATGAAGCCGAACGGCTCATCCGGATTGCATACCACGGTCGACATCTGAAAGTGGCCGATAATACGTATGTCTGGATCGAGCGCGCGAATCTTTTGGTTCATGCGTGTCTGCAATTCCAATGCCTCGCGTTCACCGGATACCGGTAAACGCATCGGATATCCGGTGGATCGAGGATGATGCGCATACCCGTGAAACATCGGACCATACCAGCCGATCTGGACGACCTCCGGACGCGCTTCGTCAAGGTATGCGATAAATTCGGGCGTATCGCCGTGCTGCATCGAAAATGCCGCATAAAACGTAAAAAACCGTTCCCCGCCATCCGGCAGATCGCGCCAGGGACCAGCGGTTTTCGGAGCCGACATGCAGCCGATCGACAACACGGCGGCCATGCACACTGTTATCCATGGATATTTGTTCGTTTTCATACCGACCATTGTGAAACACAATTTCCCTGAAGTCAATCCCGCAAAATGGCGGCGGTTCTCATTTTGCAACCGTTCACGAAGGACAACCACTTTGTGTCGGGTGTCGGGTGTCGCTTAAACGGCCACCGGCGGCAAGTTCTCTCTGGCTTCTAAAAACCTGGGCTTGCCCAGAGGCCGGCGGCCCTCCCGAAAACACCTTTCCCGACAAACTCGCACTCTGTTCCTGACTTGAATTCATGGTATCTCATGGTATGATGCTTCGGAAAACGAACCGGCAAAACGATCGTTCCCGCCGTCCGGCAAACACCGGTGATGTGTGCATGGGACGATATGACATCATGAAAGACGCTTGCATGAACTCTAAAGAACGTGTACTGACAACCTTCGCCAACCAGGTACCCGACCGGGTACCCGTCAACTATTCGGCCAATCAGGGTATTGACCGCCGGCTGAAAGAACACTTCGGTTTGAAGCCGGACGACGGCGAAGGCTTACGTCGGGCGCTGCGTGTTGATTTTCGCGGCGTCGGCGCCGCCTACCGTGGTCCCGTCCTGCATAAAGATATACCCGAACGCGGGATTATGGTCGACAATTGGGGCATTCACCGGCGCTGGATTGAACATGCGACCGGCGGATACTGGGATTATTGCGATTTCCCGCTTCGGGACGCCGACGAGGAGACGGTCTCGAAATGGCCCATGCCCTCGCCGGATGACCACGATTACAGCCAAATAAGAACGATGTGCCGGGATCACGGGGAATACGCCTGTTTCGTCGGCGGCCCCGGGATCGGCGACATCATCAATTCCAGCGGAATGCTGCGAGGAATGGAACAAACCCTGATCGATTTGATCAGTGAAGAACCGGCCGGCTTACTGCTGGCGAAACGACGGACGGACATTTATCTGGAAATTATGCGGCGTACACTTGAGACCGCGGAAGGCGGCATTGATTTCCTGTATATGGGTGAAGATCTGGGCACGCAGATCGCGCCGATTATCAGTCTCGAACTCTACCGGAAAACCATTCGTCCGCTGCACCGGAAATTCGTGGATCTGGCGAAATCGTTCGCAATACCGGTCATGATACATTGCTGTGGATCAAGTAGCTGGGCGTTTGATGATTTCATCGATATGGGTATCAACGTTGTGGATACGCTGCAACCCGAGGCCAAACACATGGCCCCAGAATACCTGAAGCAAAACTTCGGCGGCCGGCTCGCCTTCCATGGCTGCATCAGTACCGCCGGACCGGTAGCAACCGGCACCGTCGCGGAAACCGAAACCTATTGCCGGAAAACACTCGATATCATGATGCCGGGCGGCGGCTACTGTTTCGCTCCGACACATAGTCTACAAGATAATTCGCCCACCGCGAATGTGCTGGCCATGTACGAGACTGCCCGGAAATACGGCAATTATTGAACCGCACCGGGCCAACACTCGCAACCAAAAAAATGAAAGATTAGATCGCATGATGACATCAAAGGAAATTGTACGCCGTACCCTTGATTACACGGGGCCGGAACGGGTTGCCAGATCGTTTGGCGATTCGGATTTTTACGGGGCGGGCTGTTCCGCCCAAACACATGCAACGTCATGGAAGGAAACGGGCGGCGGACGCTGGGAACGAACGGACGAATGGGGCAACCTCTGGGGACGGATAGATCCAACCTCAAAGGGAGAAGTGATCAAAGGCGTACTGGAAGATCTGCCGTCGATTGAAAGCTACCGGTTCCCCGATTATTCCCGCCCTGAAGACTATGCCGCCGTAACACAACGGCGCGCGGAACAACCCGACAAATGGCTCATCGGCGGGATTCCCGGATTTACCTTCAATATTGCCCGCAAAATGCGCAAGCTGGACCAGTACCTGATGGATCTGGCGCTGGAACCCGAACTGATGCACGAATTCCATAATCGTATCGATACAATGCTTGAGGATATGATCAGGAACTATGCCGCCGCGGGCGTCGACAGTGTCATGTTTCCCGAAGACTGGGGAACACAAAGCCAGACACTGATCAGTCCGGCCATGTGGCGGGATGAATTTTTTCCCCGTTTCAATAAACTATGCGGTCTGGCCCACGAACTCGGAATCAGAGTGTTCATGCATTCCTGCGGCAATATCGCAGCCATTGTTCCCGGCCTGATGGAGGCGGGGATCGACGTCCTGCAGTTCGATCAACCGGATCTGCACGGCATCAATGCCCTGGCCGCATACCAGGGAAAAGGTAAAATCACGTTCTGGTGCCCGGTAGACATCCAAACCACCCTGCAACAACGCGACGAGAACGCCATACGGAGTAAAGCCAGGGAAATGCTCGACAAATTATGGCGGGGCAACGGCGGATTCATCGCCGGATACTATGGCGACAACGTGTCGATCGGGCTTGATCCCAAATGGCAGGATATAGCCTGCGAAGAATTTGTAACGCAAGGGATAAGCTCTAATTACAACAAAAGGCAATCACTAAAATGAATCCTACCGATATTCGTTGCGTCGTCCCATCGCGTCTCGCGGCGGGAGAACCGTTTTCGATCAAAGTCAAATTATTGGGGCCGGTCCGCAAGATCGACAGCAGCGGTAATTTCTGCGATCGCAAACCCGCCTTGCGTAGTCAATTTAATCTCAATGTCTCGCGAAAAATTCAATATCACGACAACTGTCTGCCGGAATGGAAAGGCCGCCTGGCGGTTGACTCAGGAGCCGCATTGGCCGGTCCGAAACATATCGAATTCGATGGAATCCGGCAAGGCGTATTCCCCGGTGATGTACGACCGATCAAATGCTTCGACGGATTCACCATCAACTCGCCGGGATTTCATTTCATCAGGCTGATCGACGAAGTATCCGGGATTGAAAGCTGGTCGAACCCGATTCACGTCACGGCGGAAACACCGGATTACCGAATCTACTGGGGCGATCCACACTGGCAAACTTTTTTCAGCGACGGTATCCGTTGTCCCGAGGAACTCTACGCCTTCGCCCGCGACGAAGGATTCCTGGATTTCGGCGCTATCTCCGATCACATGGAGGCCGTGACCGACCGGCAATGGGATTATTTCCAGACCGTAACCAACGATTACAATATGCCTGGCCGCTTCGCAACCTTGATCGGCCAGGAGTGGACGAACCACAATCGGGCGGTCGGAGCGCCCGGCCACCGCAACATATATTACCGCGGCAACGGCGGTCCGCCATTGCGTAGCAACGATCCCGATTGCGATACGTTGGCAAAACTCTGGCATAAACTCGATTCATTGCAGGATATCGAAGCGATTGCCATCCCGCATCACAGCGCCAACGTCACCATGGGTGTCGACTGGGAACAGGGTTGGAACCGTCAATACGAGAAGGCGGTGGAAATCCATTCGGTCTGGGGCAGCAGCGAAAAACACCGCGACGACGGCAATCCGATGCCCATTGGAGCACTCAAAGGCGAAATCCGCGGCCGGCATGTGATCGACGCCTTGAAAAAGGGTTACCAATTAAGCTTCGTCGGCGGCGGCGACATCCACGATGGCCGCCCCGGCGATCACTTGCATAACGAAAGCTATCCGCCCAAACCGGATCGGTCGTGGCCGTCCGGATACACCGCCGCATGCACCACGACCCTGTCGCGTAATGCGGTGTTCGATGCCATCAAAAACCATCAAACATACGCTACAACCCAGAGCCGGATTTATCTGGACGTCAAGTTCCGGGATCAAAACGGCAAACAGCGTATCGAAATCAAGACCGCTTCCGAAGACGGCATCACGGAAACCGCCATTGTAATGAACGGCAAAGACATTCAAACCTTGCACCCCGATGCGGAGAAACGAGTCATCATCAGGGACGACCTGACCGTCCCGATGGCACCAGGCGATTTCTGCTATATCCGTATCACCACCGAGAAGACAAACATGGCCTGGTCAAGTCCGCATTGGAAATAAATTGCGGTGTGCACTAAGAAATACTAGCGTGATGAAAGCTTAAATATATAGAACCATGGATATTCACTCTGTTGATCCCAAAAGTATACGGCATCACCTACAGTGGCTGACCGAAAAAATCGGACCGCGCCTGGCCGGATCTGCGAACGAGGCCCGAGCCGCCGATTATATTGCCGAAATATTCATCCGCTACGGGGCAAAAGTCCGCGTCGAATCATTTCCCGTTTTTGAACGCCGCATAATTAGTCAAACGCTTCATCTCAGGCTGCATGGAAAGTGGCGGGAGATACCCTGCTCGGTTATGAACGGCTCACCCGGCACCGGCGGGCAACGGATTGAGGCGCCGCTTGTGATCATCGAACCGCCGGAACTGCGAAAACCGTCCTACAAGCAATACACCGGCAAGGCGGTTCTCCTGCTGGGAACCCACATTGAAAACCCGGAGCACTACAAACGCCTTATGGATGCGAGACCGGCATTCCTCATGCAGGTGGATGTGCGTTATCCTGCCGATACCCTGCGCGCAGACGGATTGTTCCCGGCGTATATAGATCGCTATGGCGCGGTACCCTCGGTGACACTCGCCTACCTCCAGGCATGGCGAATGCATGGCGCGGACAGCGCCAGACTCCACGTGAACGGCGATCGCGTGGCGTCATCCTCCCAGAATGTGATCGCCACCCTGCCGGGCGAAAAAACCGAAAGCGACCCCGTGATCTTTGCCGGCGGACACCATGACACCCAGGCAGACAGCCTTGGCGCGGATGACAACGGCAGCGGTGTGGCGGCGGTTCTGGAACTGGCGCGAGTGCTTGCGCCGCTGCCGCGTAAACGGGAGATCCGGCTGATCTCCTTCGGCGCGGAAGAGCAGCTATCCGTCGGCAGCGCGGCCTACGTCCGCGCACATCGTGACGAATTGGTCCGGCGCGGCGGATTCATGTGCAACTTCGATGGGTACGGTTCCAAAATGGGTTGGTACAATCTGCACGTATGCGCGCAATCCTCCGCGACGAAATGGTTTACCCGACGATTGGAAGCAGCCGGACAATATACGGAGATAACCCCCAAGGCCATCCCTTACCAGGACGCGTTCCCGTTTCACGCGGCCGGCATACCGGGATTCTGGCTATACCGGGCAAATTGCACCTCAGGAAGGTTCTATCATCACCAAGCCGACGATAACCTTGACAAGATGGATACGAACCGCATGGCACATGTCCTGCAACCGATCGCGGCAGCCTGTGGCGAATTGGCCGGCGTAAATGTTCTGCCATTCCCGCTGTCGATTCCTGAACGCTTGCAGGGCAGCATACAACAATACTGGGAGAATTGTTTTTCCGGATGGAAAGGGTTTTCATCGCGGTAGGAACGCCCCTTTCGGGGCGCCCCCCGCACAGATCCCGGCGTGCGGTTTTCCCGCACCGGGCTCCTCGCTTCGGCGGTATAGAGCGGTATAGGGGTCAGGGCTCGACATTCGACACTTCTTTCATCCGGGACATTTCAGAACGGATTTTCGCATCAACGGCGGCTCGTAACTCAAGACGCCGAATGGCCTTACTGACAGCGGAATACTGCATGCCTCCGGCCAACCGACCGGCCTCGCGCAACGTCAATCCGCACGATTGCCGCAGTCCCCATAAGAACAGCGCACAGCCAGGATGACCG
>PWZG01000244.1 GCA_003567575.1 PVC group bacterium
TCTCCAGCCGCGCCGTCGCCTTCAGCCACGCGCCGCCGCCCGCGCCCGTGCCGGACTGAATATTATTTTGGAAAAGGTTGTTGAAGAAGCGCATGGAGTTTTGGCCAGTCCCCGTTACCAGTGATTCATGCAAGCCGCCTCCGGACCCGTTCGTGGCGTGGTTGTTACGGAAGGTATTGCCTACCAGCGTGACATCTTCCTTGGTCGACAGGTAGGCGCCGCCACCGCCGGGCGCGGAATTCCCATCGAACACATTGCCGTTCAGCATCAGTGCCAGGCCGTTCAGGAACGCCCCGCCGCCCGCGCCGTTCAGGGCTTGGGAAACATTCTCCTGAAACACATTGTGACTCAGTGTCGCGCTCGCGCCTGCACCGGTCGCGCGGATATTGATGCCCCCGCCGTTCGGCGCGGAATTCTGGCTGAAGATATTCTCAATGAGCGTCACCGTAATCCCGCTATCGTGCCGTAGGTGGGCGCCCCCACCGTAGGAGGAACTGCGGTTGCCATGGAAAGTATTGCCTCGCAGTTGGAGCGCGGCCACATCGGTTGCGTACAGTCCTCCACCGACGCCTCCGCCCCCAGTATTGGATTGCGCTACGTTCCCAAGGAACGTAGTGTCCTCCAGGAGGACGGATGGAACGTTGCGTACGAACAGGCCGGCGCCACCAATGTGGACACCGGAAGATGGATACCAGTTCCCCGAAAAGGTATTCAACCGCAGTCGTACCTCGCCCGTCACCCCCGAGCAGGACATGCCGCGTCCCTGTGAGCCCGTCTCGCCGTGAAACAGGCTGTTCTCGACCGTCGCATCCCTTGCGGCGACGATTTCGACGCCCATGCCGCGGTGTGTGGCCCCGGCCATGAAGCGGCAGTCGTCCACGAAGATATCCCGCCCCGCGCTCAGGCGCAGGCCGGCGCGGTCGTTTGTGCCGCAGTTGCGCAGCACGGTAATCCCGCGCACGATGAGGTCGCCGACGCCGCTGAGCGTGAGGCTCATCGAGCGGCCCGCGCCGTCGCCGTCAATCGTGACCTCCGTGCGTTGCACGCCCGCCGCCGCCTGGACGGTCAGGCTGTTGGCCTGGGCGCTGTTGAAGTTGAAATTGCCGACGTAGTAGCCCGCGGCCAGGTTGATCGTATTATCCTGCCCGTTCCCCGCCGCCTCCGTCAGCGCGTTCTGCAGTTCCTGCGCGGTCGAGACATTGAATTCCGCCGCCAATCCCGCGCCGCAGCCCAGCAACACCACAACCACCGCCCAACCGACCGTTCTACGCATGCTATTCATAGCGCATCTCCCATTACGGCGCCTTCGCCACCACCAAAACTCAAGAGTAACCTTCGTCAATATTGCACGCCAAGCGCCGGTTGTCAACCCTGTTTTTATTATTTTTTTTTGAAAAAACGAAACTAGTCCTATCAATAAGCGCCGCAGTATGGTAAACTCCGTAAAATGGCTAATGGCTTCGCCAACCTCACCCCGGCCTTCTCCCAGAGGGAGAGGGTGATCACGCGAGTGAACGGTTAACGGTTTTTTTTTCATGCCGGTTTCGTGTGTTTAAGCGCAGCCCGACACTCGTCGCTTGGTCCGCTTGGCGAACGCGACAAATTTTCTGTCCCTTGGCGGTTCCAGAGAATTCGTTGTTACCATTCTCACCTCGCCCCATATTCGATGTCATGGCAACTTCAATTCGCGGCAAAACGTGGCAAAGGGCAACACGCGGGTGGCCGTGGCGGCGTTGCCGAAATCGACGCTACCCCGATGCACCTGGTAAAACCGCGGAATCGTCGTTCGCTGCCGGAAATAACCGCAGGCGGCCGCGGGGCGCCGTTCCCCGCTCTTGCATTCCACGGCGAACTCGGGCTGACCGTCGCGCAGGACAACAAAATCGATTTCGCGTTTATCCGTATCGCGAACGTACCGCAATTCCATACCGTAGCCTTGCGTGTCTTCCATGGCATGACAGTATTTCAACAGATGGCCGGCCACCATATTTTCAAAGCGCGGCCCATCGTCCGGCGCACGCGACCAATCCCAGAAGTAGAGTTTTTGTTCCTTGCGAACCGCCCGGATCCTGCTGCCGCCGAACGGCGCGATCCGGTAACAAAGGTAGAGCCGCTCGAAAATCCGTATCCAGCGATCGACGCTTTCATGGGACACTTGCAGCAGTTTACTGAGGCTGTTGATCGAAAGCGGTGAGCCGACGCATGCCGGAAGATGACGCAGTAGCAACTCAAGGTGCGAAACTTCCCGGACGTGCTCCAGATCGCGTAAATCCTCTCTTAGCACCCGATCCGATTGTTCACGCATCCAGCGGCGATGGAACCGAGCGTCGGCTCTCAAAAATGGTTCCGGAAACCCGCCGTACCGCAGCAAATGGTCGAACAAATGCGGATCAGTATCCCACCGGCGGCATTCGGTCAGCGTGAAAGGGTGCAAACGATAATAGTGATACCGTCCCTGCAGCGAATCGCCGCCCTTGCGGTAATAATCAAGGCGCGCGGAGCCGGTCACGATGAAGGATACCGCGGACTTGTGTTTGTCGTACCATCCTTTGACCAAGTTCCGCCAACGGACATATTTGTGCAGTTCATCAAGCACGATGCGAGGTTGTTTCGACGGTAATCGTTCCGACAGTATCGCTTCCCGATCGGCGAGAACATCCCAACTGAGGTAGGCTGGTGACGATTCGTCGTGGCCGGGCCCAAGAAGCGATAGCGCCAGAGTCGTCTTCCCGACTTGCCGCGGACCGCCGACAAAAACCATTTTTTCGTCCAAATCATTTCGTATATCGGATTCCAGATAGCGTTGTTCCGTCATATACCTCCTCCCGGCACTCGAATTCGTGACACTCGCGCTTTCGCATCCATCAGAATATACTCATGAGTAATTTCTGGTCAAGCATAAACTGCGCGGAAGCCGTTGATTGTGGGAATAAGGGTAACATCTTGCCGAGGGCTTGCCACCGTAGGGCGGAATGACACTTGCTTAACGTCATTTTGGAACAGAAACCGGAGATATTTCATGCCAGTCGATGTATGTGAGTATGTGGGAAGAGCGAAAAGAACATGTGTAACGCAACGTTCTTACACTCACACACCCACGTACTCACACAATCAAATGCCTGGCGCCGAGGGGTAGCTCCTAAGACATGAAGTGTTTGGGTAAATGAGTCGAACGCTATCTGAGCGCAAAATCCGGTTGAATTTTCCCAAAGTGGTGCAGGCTTCCCGCATGCTTGTTTGAGATAACATTCGTAAATCACTGGAAAAACGAAACATAACATTTTGGTCTATCCGCCCCGAAAAACCCGATTTTCGCAGCGAAATCAGGGGCCCACACTCGTTTGAGATAATGCGACCCGGGTGTCGCGTGTCGCTGACCTCCGGGTTGCGGGCGAAGCCCGCCTTAGTAAGTGTCGATCCAACCGCTTAACCGCCAACCCCTGAACCCTGACCCCCTTCGCCCAGATGGCGCGCGAGCCGCGCAACGGCGAGTTCCTTGGCTTTGGCCTCCACTTCCACGGTAAGGTTCATGTCCATCCATTCCGGCGGAAAATCGCGCGGCCGAATATAGTCACGGTGGCGCTCGGGACGGCGTCCCTTCCAGCCCTCCTTCGGACTGGACAGATGAAACAAAGGTTCACGATTCCAGGTAGCCGCCGCCAGACTGGTTGCTTCGGCAACACTTAACCCGTCTGGCGAACATCGATGATGATGCACATCGTAAACCATCGGGATACGATGGGCTTTGCAAAACGAAAGTAGATCGCGCGGCGTGTAAAGACGTTCGTCGTTTTCGAGCGTCAA
>PWZG01000616.1 GCA_003567575.1 PVC group bacterium
ACCGTTCTGTTGTGGCTGGCACGCAAAGCCTTTTTCGGACATGTCCCCTTTCCGTTGATGCATATCGATACCAGTTTTAAAATTCCTGAAATGATCGCGTTCCGTGATCGTCTGGCGCGTGAATTGCATTTGGATTTGATCGTGGGACAAAACCGTCCCGCCGTTGAAGCCAAACAGACCTATCCCGACGGCGTTCTGCCGCGTGTCGCCTGCTGCAAGGCGCTGAAAAGCGAGGCGCTCCGGCATACCCTTTCCGGGGAATGGCCGAGGCAGCGCATGGATCCGGCGACGGGGCAATATGCAACCGATCGCAGTGCCGAATCGTTTACCGGCGTGATTGTCGGCGCGCGGGCCGATGAGGAAGGCAGCCGTTCCAAGGAACGATATTTCTCGGCGCGCGACCAGCAGAGCGAATGGGATGTCGGCGACCAGCCGCCGGAGTTGTGGAAACAATATAAAACGGATTTCGCGCCGGGTACCCATGTGCGGATTCATCCCTTGCTTGATTGGACGGAGTTGAATATCTGGGAATACATCGAACGCGAGAAGATTCCGGTCATTTCGTTGTATTTCAACCGGGGTGAAGGGAAACGGTATCGTTCGCTGGGTTGCCATCCCTGCACCTCGCCGGTGGCGTCCGACGCCCGAACCGTGCCGGAAGTCATCGCTGAGTTACGGAGTGGAAAGTTTTCCGATATCGCGGAGCGGTCCGGCCGCGAACAGGACAAGGAAGACGGTGGCGGACTCGAAACGCTGCGTCGCGGAGGATATATGTAATGAGTAAGAAATCAGAGGAAGCCATCAGTATTGTCATGGCCGGTCACGTCGATCATGGCAAAAGCACGGTGATCGGTCGTTTGCTGGCCGATATCAACGCGTTGCCCAAAGGCAAGCTGGAAGAAGTACGGGATCGATGCCGCCGCCAGGCGAAGCCGTTCGAGTACGCCTTTCTGCTGGATGCGCTCAAGGATGAACAGGCGCAGGGCATTACCATCGATGCGGCGCGTTGTTTTTTCCGGACCGCCAAACGACGCTATCTCCTGATTGATGCACCCGGCCATATCGAGTTCTTGAAAAACATGATCACCGGCGCGTCGCGCGCGGAAGCCGCCTTGCTGGTCATCGATGCGCGTGAGGGAATCCAGGAAAATTCCAAGCGTCACGGTTACATGATGTCGATGCTGGGTCTGCGGCAACTCGCCGTCGTGGTCAATAAAATGGATCTGGTGAAATACGACCGCGGGGTCTTTGAAACCATCCGGGATGCCTATGGTCAATTCCTGGAACGTATCGGCGTTCAACCGCTGGCTTTTATTCCGGTCAGCGGTATGGACGGCGCCAATATTTCCGCACGCGCGCCGGAAACGCCGTGGTATGACGGTCCCACCGTTCGGGAACAGATCGATTCCTTCGAACATCGGGAGTTTCCCTCCGCCCTGCCGTTCCGGCTGCCGGTTCAGGATATCTACCGGTTCACGGAACAGAATGACGATCGGCGGATTCTTGCCGGCACGATTGAAACCGGAACCATTGCCAAAGGGGATGCGGTGACCTTTCTGCCGTCCGGCAAACCGTCGCGGATCCGGTCCATCGAGTATTTCAACGGACCGGCCAAAGAGACGGCGGCGGCCGGCGAAGCGCCCGGGTTTACGCTGGAAACCCAGGTTTACATCAAACCGGGGGAATGGATGATCAAGGACGGCGACCCGACCATGCAGGTCGGGACCCGTTTCCGCGTGAACCTTTTCTGGATGGGGCATGCATCCATGATCGAGGAGAAACCGTACAAACTGAAACTCGGCGCCGTCCGGTCCCCGGTGAAACTGGTGGAGGTGCTGACGGTGTTGGACGCGACCGAACTGACCACCGTGGCCAATAAAAAGCAGGTGGACCGTCATGATGTCGCGGAAGTGATCCTTGAAACGCCCAAGCCGATCGCGTTTGATACGATTGATGCCAGTGAATACACCGGACGCCTGGTGATTGTGGATGATTATGAAATCGCCGGCGCCGGAATCGCGTTGTCCGCGGCGGCCGCCCGCGAATCATCGCTGGAAGCCCATATCCGCGAACGGGAGGGAGCATGGAAAAGCAGCGCCATCGCTTCTCCCGAACGGACCGCGGCCTACGGACATGGCGCCAAGTTTGTGGTGTTTACCAGTCTGCGTCCGGAATTGGGCGAAACGTTTGCCCGCACCCTGGAACGCGCCCTGTTTGCCATGCATTATAAAACCTATTATCTCGGCGTGGAGAATATGGCGCGCGGACTGGATGCCGATTTGCGCAACAACGCGGATTTTCGCGACGATCCCATTCGGCGTCTTGGTGAACTGGCGCGCATCTTGACGGATTCCGGCCAGATCTTCATCACATCGATTGCCGATGTGGATGATTATGACCTGCGAACACTGGAATTGCTGAACCAGCCGAACGAAATCGTTACGATTCACGTCGGCGAGAACCGTTTCAACCGCTTTCAGCCCGATCTGGAATTCGAGGAGACCATGGATCCCGCCGCGGGGGTCGAAGCCGTGTGTGATTTGTTGCGCCAAAAGAATGTGATCCTGGATTTTCAGATATGATGTCACCAAAGGAAAACGTTGTAGACGGCCTGCCTATGGCCGATTGGACACCCACGGAATCCCGATCTCGAAGTTGGGCGAAATCATTCTCCTGGAGGTTTATCGGCGTCGTGATGTTGGGAGGTATTTCGTATGCCATCACCCGTGACTTGGAACAAACCACGATCATTACATTAATATTTCATGTGTTGCGGACAGTATTGTACTATTATCACGAACGAATCTGGGAGCGTATCGCGTGGGGCAAACCACGTCATCCATTGGCATGTTTGCCGGTCAAGGAAAACCTGACGGCGGATGATTATGACGCGATCGCCAGGCTGCTTAAGCGAAGGAATTGTCTCGCCGCGCCCGACTACGAAATATGAGCTCGGACATGGCCGGGACATCGGGAAATGCACTTTGCGGTTTATACACGAAAGGTCGGAATGTCATCACGTTTATACCATTTGGAAACCCAACTCATACAGAACGTACATGCACCGGATCCGGTGTCCGGCACCGCTGCATCATCGTTGGATCAAAACACTGCCTATGCCTATGAAAGCGCTGAAGCGTTGGAGGACGTGTTTGCCGGTCGCGCGCCGGGTTACGTCTATTCGCGAATAGGGAATCCGACGGTAGCGTCATTCGAACGCCGGATGGCGGATATGGAAGATGGTCTTGGCGCCGTGGCCTGTGCCTCCGGCATGGCGGCCATCAGCATGGCCGTCATGGCGCTGGCCGGCGCCGGCGACGAAATTGTGGCCGCCAATAGTCTTTTCGGCGGAACCTGGACGCTGTTTAGCCAGACGCTTTGCCGTTACGGGATCACGACCCGCTTTGTTGACTCGACCGACCCGGAAGCTTATCGCCAGGCCGTTACCGATCGCACACGGCTGATTTTCGTGGAATCGATCGGGAATCCGAAACTGGATGTGCCGGACTTGGCCGCGATTGCGGTGGTAGCGCGCGAGGCAGGTGTTGCGTTGGTGGTCGATAACACGGTTGCGACTCCGGTTCTGCTGCAACCGAAAAGTTTGGGCGCGGATCTGGTGATTCATTCCGCCTCCAAGTTCATTAACGGTCACGGCAACGCTATCGGCGGCGTGATTATAGACAGCGGCATCTTCGACTGGTCGGCATCCCGCTATTCGCATTTGCATGATTGGCACAAACGGGCAGGCGACCAGGCGTTGCTGGCTTTTTTGCGCAACACGATCCGCCGTGACCTGGGTG
>PWZG01000050.1 GCA_003567575.1 PVC group bacterium
GACCCGGCTCATTCGCGGTTCCCCGCCGCTCTCGCGAATGACTTCGCGCACCGCCCAACTACTGCGTAAATCGTTCAAGACAATCCGGCCCGGCGCCGCGGCCAGCAGCTTGCGGGCAATCAGCGCCGTGATCATGTCCATCGACACAATCTCGCCCCGTTCGTCAACGAAGCCGACCCGGTCGGCATCCCCGTCAAACGCCATGCCAAACGCATAATCGCCATCCCGTACCTTGCGCTGTAAATCGACCAGGTTTTCGGCTTTCAGCGGATTGGCTTCATGGTGCGGGAAGGAACCGTCAAGCGTATCGTATAACGGATCGATCGTCATCAAACCGGCCAATGCCCGCGCTTCAACGATCCCCATACCATTGGCGAAATCCGCCGCAACACGCAAATCCATGGGTAATCCGGCATGGCCGCGGATGAAATCGGCATACGCCGATTCAATATCATAAGCGCTGATCGTACCCGCTTGTGACGCTGGTGGATCGAAGTCGTTTTGTTCGACAATCCGTTCGATATCGGCAATACCGGTCGCGCCGGAAATCGGGATAGCCTGATCGCGTGTGAGTTTGAAGCCGTTCCATTCGCCGGTATTATGCGATGCGGTAATCATTACCGCGGCATCGGCCTCCAATTTGCCGCACGCGTGGTAACACATCGGGGTGGAACAGAGACCGAGCTTGATCACATCCGCCCCCTGCCCCGTGATTCCTTGCGACAACGCGTCGAACAACGGTTGCGAATGCAAACGCATATCCATGCCCACAACGACGCGACGGCATTTCAAAAACGTGACCAGCGCGCGGCCGATCCGTTCCGCCATCCGTTCATCGATATCCTTGCCATAAATTCCGCGAATATCATAGGCTTTAAATATACCGGCCATAATTATCCTCCTTGCGTTTCTGAAAACGTATTCTGCGACAATGTCATGCATGTGTCAACTTGACGGCTCGTACAATCAACGTATACGGCACCGCATTCAGCAACGGATACCGGTCGCGCCAGGCACGGCTTTCATAGGGAATCGTGCGGCGGATGGCCGTCTCGCTCATGTCGGGAATCGGCGGTGGTTTCGGTTCCTCGATGCGATCGATTCGACAGCCCGCCGCCAAGACCGCATTTACCAATTCGGCGAACGGCAACGTCCCGGCGCAGACCTCGGGCCAGCCGCCGCGGCCACCGCGTATATCGGGTTCAGGGTGATAATAATCGGTAATTATCATTCCCATACGGCGGCGTCCGAGCCGCACCGGTTCGGCTGCCGCCAGCGGATGCGTGGTTGCCAGCAGAAGAATGCCACCGGCTTTAAGCATACGAGCCATCCCGTGCAACACCGTCGCCGGATCGTCAACAAAGACCAATGCATGAACGGAATGAACCAAATCAAAGCGGCCAAATTTGGCATCCGGCAATGTTTCCATATTCCGGCAACGATAGTCCACTTTCACCCGGCACCGACGCGCCAATTGTGTACCGATATCGATTTGCCGTTGCGATGCATCGAGCGCTGTGCAATCCGCGCCTTGCCTCGCAAGATAGATACTGTTCTGGCCGGCGCCACAGCCGACTTCAAGACAACGACGCCCTTCAAGCCGATCCGGTAAAATACACAGCGACCGATCGCCCGCCAGTAAAGGGCCATAATGGAAATCCGTCGTTGCAATCCGCGTGTGTCGCTGATACAACGTGGCCACTTTGTCCCAATACGTTTTGCCTTGTTGTATCGATGTCATAACCCAAAACACCGGCCTTTTTCCTGCCTTCGTAGAATGATCCCCGTCACGGTCCGCGCGACGCCAGCCGCCGGCAGACCGAACGAAAGATGATGTCATTTCTAACAGCGTTTTGCAATGCAAAACATGAGAACATTTCAAAAAAAATGTTGAATGATCTCTTTTGGCCTGATATGATAGAGCAATTAAGGAATTGGGCAATGTAAATGTCAGCGCCAAATAATCCGGAAAACGCAGCAATCAAAAGGAGTCGACATGGCGGTTAAAATACAGATCGTTTTTTACAGTTTGTACGGGCATGTTTACCAAATGGCGGAAGCCGTTGCCGATGGCGTGCGTCAGGTAGACGGCGTCGAGGTAAGCCTGAACCAGGTACCGGAATTGATGTCGGAGGACGCGATCGAAAAAGCGGGCGCCACGGCAGCGCGCGCATCGTTCGCGCACATACCGCAAGCGGCGCCTGAGCAACTGGCCGAGGCCGACGCCGTAATCTTCGGCACACCCACACGTTTCGGCAATATGTGTGCCCAAATGCGTAATTTCCTGGATCAGACCGGGCAGCTATGGTTTGCGGGTGCGTTAGCGGGCAAGGTCGGCAGCGTCTTCACCAGCACCGGCACGCAACACGGTGGACAGGAAACAACACTGACCTCATTCCATACCACGTTATTGCATCACGGCATGGTGATTGTCGGAGTGCCTTACACGAATCAGGGGCTATTGAACATGAATGAAATCACTGGCGGCACGCCTTACGGAGCCTCGACGCTGGCCGGCGGCGACGGATCGCGTCAACCAAGCGCCAACGAGCTCTCGATCGCCCGTTTCCAGGGTGAACACGTCGCACGTATCGCTTCACGCCTTGTGGCGGACTGAGACAACGATCGTGCACCGGCACAATCCTTCCAGTAAAGCGGTTTCTTCTAACGATGCCGTTGCCGAGGCTGCGCGTATTCTGCGTCACGGCGGCATGGTTGCCTTTCCCACGGAAACCGTGTATGGGCTGGGTGCCGATGCATTCAACGAAATCGCAGTTGCGCGTATTTTCGAAGCGAAACAACGGCCACGTTTCGATCCCTTAATCGTGCATATTGCCGATGCCGATCAGTTAACGCGGGTGGTCGCCCGGGTACCCATTCTGGCTACGGCGCTGATCGAAAGTTTCTGGCCGGGTCCCCTGACATTGATTCTCCCGAAATCGGCGACGGTTCCCGATCTGGTGACCGCCGGGTTACCCTCTGTCGCCGTGCGTATGCCATGCCACCCGATGGCGCGGGAACTGATCCGTCTGACCGGCACGCCGCTCGCCGCTCCAAGCGCCAATTCTTTCGGTCAAACCAGTTCCACGAACGCCGATCATGTGCGGCAATCGCTCGGCGACAAGGTCGACTACATCCTTGACGGCGGGCCGGCCGCGGTAGGCATTGAGTCCACCATCATATCGTTATTGACCTCCCCTCCGGCAATACTGCGGCTTGGCGGTCTTGCGCTGGAAACGATTGAAGCGGTAACGGGACCGATCAGCCGGCCGCAACCTGGTGTTTTGCCGGTCATCAGCGCGCCGGGCATGCTGCCGCGTCATTATGCTCCGCACACTCCATTGCGATTGGAATCGATCTTGACGCCCCCGCGCGATCCGGCATGTCGGGCGGGCGCATTGGCCTTCTGCCGGGCACCAGCGACGACACGCTTCGTTGCCGTTGAAGTTTTGTCGCCAACATCTGATTTGCGTGAAGCGGCCGCCAATCTATTCGGAGCAATACATCGTCTCGACCGGCTGTCACTGGACTTTATTATTGCGGAACGTGTTCCCGATGAGGGCCTGGGTTTGGCAATTAACGATCGCCTGGCACGCGCTGCCGCGCCGTGTTTCCAGTAGTTTAAAAAGTTATCTCAGAGACGAGCGGGGGCCTCAGATCGTGTGCACGATCTGATTTTTCAGTGGATGAAAGAACGGATCACGATTACGGGCGACGATTACGGATTACGAGAGGAGTGTCACAAATCGTCCACCGTAATCGTCGCCCGTACGCGTCCACCGGTTTTCGCGTTCTCTCAA
>PWZG01000587.1 GCA_003567575.1 PVC group bacterium
ATATCTTGTGCCGAAAGTCCTTCTTTGAGACGGCATCATCAGCCTCGCAGTAGTTTGCCCCTATGCTAGTGCCGGCACCCACCAATTGATCGATAAGACGACGCGTTACAGGGGTTACGGGAACCTTTTTCAGATAATCAATAACCGACTCCCCGAACAAAGCGGTGCGCTCTTCCAGATCGTACGGCTTCTTGCGGGCTTGGTCGCCACTCTCGGGTAGGTTGTTCGTCATTCGGACTTCCGTGATTCCTTCGTGCTTCGGTATTTGGGTGTTTCGTCATTAATTCTTGAACTCAACCTTGCGCACAGATCAAGCTCCTTGACACCGCAATACCATCGGAAGTGATTTATGATTGCATCCCATGCGTTCAAGATCGCACACGCAGCGCCAGTGCGGTCATACCGGGACTGCATTCCAAGCGGCCGTTCGGATCGAACCGCGTGAAACAGGCGGTTTCGTAAAAGTTGTACAGGTCGATGTCCGGATGCGATTTCACCACCGCATCGATCTCCCATGCCAAATGATCGTGCGGACCGTCGAACGAAACCACGCCGCCGGCACGCGACGACTGGTACATGAAACGCTTGCCGGCCTCGCGGCAGGCGAGACCGATGCGGTCCACGATGCGCCGGAGGTGTTCGGGTTTCAGGGTGAACGCGCCCCGGAACTCGACGTAGTCGGCGATCTCGCGGATCCAAGTTTCCCATTGCCATTCCATATTCCAGGGGACCAGGGCATCGCCATGCAAGGCGTGTGGCCGTTGTTCCCATCCGATCATGGTCGTGTAGATATGAACACCCATTTCCTTGCCCGCCGCGTGACACAGGTCGGCCGCCGCGCGCATGAACGCGGTATAGGCGTTGCCGTTGATACGGGATACTTCCGCCGTGTTTTCCGGATGGGTCACCTGTGCCAAGGTGGGCGCATTGAAACCATATGCCCAGGGATCCACCGGCCAATTGTGACCCTGGGTGCGAATGTTGACGCCGTCCACGCCGCGCTCCAAACAAAACCGTACCCGTTCCAGCCAGTGGGCTTGCACTTCGGGATAGACCGGGTTCAGCAGACTGCCGAAATAACGTGGTTTCCCCCGCATGACCACGAGCCGGCATCCCGGGTCGAGTTTCGGGTAATATCGGTTTCCACAGGTGGTGCGCAGGCGATTCATGCGTTCGACGTGACCGGCAAACGCCGCCGGGTCATCCAGAATCCGTTTCACCTCCGGATGACGCAGATACGGATCGAACAGCCGCCGGGGCGACTGCCGCAATTGACGCATGGCGTCCGGCGTCATCTCGCCGGAAGGTGTTGCTTGCGACGGGATGACGCGCCCATCGGCATTGACCAATTCGACGATCTCGGTCACGTAATGACAGAGGTCCACCGGGTGGGTTGCCTTACATCGAATATCGATGAACGCCGTCTCGGGCGGAATCCGCAAACCGCTCAGGGTCAACACACGGCAGGAGGCTTCCTGATACGGAAGCACGGGGCGGTACGCCGTTATCTCGCGGTAATCGACCGGCCCGTCGTACGTCTCCAGAACCGCGTCCGGCCCGCCGCGGCTGGTGAGGATTTCGAGATCGCCGGTCCGAATGCCGGTCGGATCATTGCCCGGTTTCACCAGGCGGATTTTCGCGACGAACCCTCCCGGATCGATCCCATCCTCGGGTGCGCGCGCCATGCGAAGCTCGGGATGCCGGGCGATGAAGGGACGCAAACCATGAACGATAGCATCCGGTTCTTCCAGGAAGGGTGCGCCGGAAGGTTTCGGGAAACTGAGCGGCAACCGCTGGTTCGCCGAATATCCGCCGCCGTCAAAGGGCTTGAAGACGGCATCGAATCGCATCCCATGGCGATGCGCCGCCTCGCAGGCGACACGCAAGAGATCAAACCCCAGCGGCGAATCGGCATCGTAAAGCATGTGGTTGTCGCCCAGAATCCACTCATGACGGGTCGCGCCCATGGCGGCGCAACAGCCCATCAGGTCGTCGATATCCTGTTCCGTGAAAAAGCGCCAGTCGGAAAAATCGTTGCTCAGGGGCAGTTCGTGTCCCCGGGGATACAGCAGGTTGTCGACAAAATCGGTCGTACAGCACACATCCTTAGGCATTATATAGCGTCCTTTCCTGTGAATGCATACAAATATACACCACGAAATGAAAATTTGAAAGAACATTGACCCTAGCGTCAGCAATTCCGTATAATGCATGAATTGTCGCACAACTCCATACATGGGTTTCAACCAAAGTAAACCCTGCGCGTGAAACCATTAACATGAGAAGGAATACCGGCGCGCTCGATCCGGCCGGCCGGGAGTGAATGATTACCACGAATCAATTGACCGACCCTGGGAATCCCCGAGGGATTTCAACTGACCAACGTGAATCCGCGTCGGGACGATCATGCAGACTGAAACGATCACGGGCGGCAACGAGCACGGCGGCGCCGGACTGCGGATCGACAATAGCGCGAACGTGCGGTTATCGGGTTGTGCGATTGTCGATAACGGTTTTGTGGTCGGAACCGGATCCACCCGGACCGGGGCCGACAATGATGGCGCGCTAAGATTGCAACGCGGACGCTACGAGACTGTCGGTCTGGTCGTTGACATGGGTGCCTATAAACAAACCTACCGGCCGCGCGGCACGATTTTCTTCATGCGCTGATGTTATGATAAATATATGGTGTCTAAGCTGTCCGTTTGGACAGTATCTCCGCGAATCGGCGACGTGCGGTTTGCCAGATCTCGGCGTCGGTTGGCTGATAATCGCGGATGGGCAGCGTGGCACGGATCATCGGGATGGCTTCCTCGAAACCGCTGATACGGCCAAGTCCCAGCGCCTGAGTCATCAGGTTGCCGACTGCCGTGGCCTCTTCCGGACCGGCCACAACCGGCAAGCCGCAGGCGTTGGCGGTAAACTGGTTGAGCAGTTGGTTGCGGCTGCCGCCGCCGACAATATGGATGACGCGTGACGCCTGTCCGCAGGCATCGCTGATCTGTCGGTTGACGACCTGATATTTAAGCGCCAGACTTTCGTAGATCATGCGTAACAGGCCGCCGCGATCGGTTGGCGCGCTTTGTCCGGTATCGGCACAAAAATCATGGATTGCCCTGACCATATCGTCGGGATTATAAAAACAGGAATCATCGGGATCAATGAACGCCGTGAAAGGCGGTGCGGTCTCGGTCAGGACATCAAGTTCTTTCCAAGATGGTTCGCGGCCGTCGGCATCGCGCCAGCCACGCCTTAATTCCTGCGTAATCCAGGAGCCGGAACAGTTCTTGAGAAAACGGATGTTCCCGATACCGCCCTCGTTACTCAAATTGGCCGCCATGGCGTCGGCATGGGTAATAGGTTCCGGAATCAGTTTGCCAACAAGTGACCATGTTCCGGAACTGATGATCAATGCGTCCGCCGGATTCACCGCGGGTGCGGCGGCAAAGGCGCACGCGGTATCGTGCGATGCGACCGCAATCAAGGCCGCCTGATTCAATCCTGTATCGGCGGCGACCGGATCGGATAGGGAACCGATCGTCGTTCCCGGCGCAACGATCGCCGGCAAGATGGAATCCGGGATACCCAGCGTTTGCAGAATCTCCTTGCTCCAGCGCTTTGCGCGCGCATCCATCAATTGCGTTACGCTGGCCCAGGAACTGTCGACCATGCGTGAGCCGCCCAGATAAAAATAGAACAGCGAGGGTGTCGGCAGGAAAAACGCGCCCTTCGGCAGCATATCGGCCCGGTGACGCGCAAACCACAGCAATTGGTTGCTGATATTGAATGGTTGAAAATGAACACCGGTGATGTCGTAGATACGCGCCGGATCGATTAACGCCTTGACTTCGTCAATCATGGGGTCCAGGCGATGATCGCGATAGGCGTAAAGATCGCCCAGTGATTCGCCGTCAGAACTCAGAAACATCCCGTCCGTTCCCCAGGTGTCGATGCCGATCCCATCCAAATGGTTGCCGATATCGCGTTGGAATATACGTAACCCGTCGATGAGATTGCGGTAAATAAGCAGATCGTCCCAATGCATGCGCGATACCAGACGGTCGGACCGATCCGGTAAATGGCGTATCACCGGTTCGTAGGCGAAACGGTGGATCTCCTGCATGGCGAACATGTCGCGCTCGAACCGGCCGGCGAAACATTTCCCGCCCGACGCGCCAAGGTCGATGGCTACGATGTCGATCGGCTTGTGCATCGTTGTTACCCTCCTTGTTCCATCATTTTTACACGATGTTTTGGCGCATCGAGCTGCATCAGATCGGCTTGCTCGGACTCGGTAAGAAACCGTGGTTTCCCAACGACGGATGCCGCGACCATCGAAATGGCCGCATCTTCCACAACCAGACATTTGTAATACGCCTGTTTCATGGTTGCGCCCAGCGCCGCGACACCGTGGTTGACCATGAAAATGGTGTCGTGATCGAGGGCACAGGCGCCCATGGCGTCCGCCAGATCCTGTGTCGTCGGTGTCACGTAGGGAATAGTGCCCACCCGACCCAGGTCGCAGATGAATTCGGCAAACATCGGCTTGAGCTCTGCTCCGGAACTGATCACGCCTGATGCCCACGGCGAATGGGTATGAAATATCGCCTTGATATCCGGACGGGCACGGTACATTTCCAGGTGCATATTCACCTCGGATGTCGGGCGATGCGGTCCGCGTACCTGACGGCCGTCATCGAGTTCAATTCCGCATAAATCTTCAGGCGTCATTTCATCCATTGCGACACCGCTGGGTTTCATCCAGATAAGGCGATCTTCACGGGCGCTGATATTGCCGCCGGCGCCGGCCACCAGGCGTGCTTGCGCGATTTTTATTCCGTAGCGTACCAGCTCTTCAGATACCGTTTCCATGTTTAAATTTTCCTTGTATTAATCCTAAGAAATGTGAAAAACTCATTATGCACACACCAGCGATGGATGACAACTATAAATTGTGGACGATTGGGGCACCCATAAAACGCCGAATCTTGTAAATCGAAACAATATATCGTAAGATACATGGCTGACAAGGGTATGCAAGGGTACATTATGACAAATGATTTAGAGCGGAAATATAATGTTTTGCAATCGAACCTGCGCGCTTACGGAGACAGTGGGCTGGCGGTAGCCTTTTCGGGCGGCACCGACAGTTCGTTGCTTACCGCGGTGGCCCATGATGTTCTGGGCGACCGTATGTTGGCCGTGACGGCGCAATCGCCGCTGTATGCAGAACACGAACGGGATGAAGCCGTGACGTTGGCTCAACAGTTAGGGGTACGGCATTTACTGATTTATTCCGACGAATTGGCGACGCCGGGTTTCGCGGATAACCCGCCGAACCGCTGTTATTTATGCAAACGCGAGCTGTTTCGCGAAATCGCGCAAGCAGCGCTGGCCGAAGGTATCGAGCGGGTGGCCGACGGCACGAATGCAGACGATTTGGGCGATTACCGGCCCGGCCGGCGCGCGGCGCGTGAGACTGGCGTGGTGAGTCCATTACTCGATGCCGGCCTGACCAAAGCCGAGGTTCGCGCGTTGTCGCATAAATTAAAGTTGCCGACGGCCGACAAACCGGCGATGGCCTGTCTGGCGTCGCGTTTCCCCTATGGTACGCGAATTACCGAACGCGCGTTGAATGCTGTCGGTAAGGTCGAGACGACGCTTAGACGTCATGGAATCCGCTGTTATCGGGTGCGGTTCCATGATACTATTTGCCGCATCGAACTCGGTGCTGAGGAATTGAAAACGTTTATCGGATCCGCTGCTTGCGATGCCGCGCTTAAGGCTGCCAAGCAAGCCGGTTTTACGTATGTGACGCTGGATTTGGAAGGATATCGGACTGGAAGCATGAATGAGACACTGAACGAGGAGCAACGCGATGAAAACGTTTGAAGACAATTCATTGTCCATCGGTAATACGCCTTTGGTACGAATACGCCGGGTTGCCGGTGACACGGTCCGTGTATTCGCCAAGATCGAAGGCCGGAATCCGGCGTACTCGGTGAAATGCCGGATCGGAGCCGCCATGATCTGGGATGCGGAAAAACGCGGCGTTCTCAAACCCGGAATGGAAATTATCGAGCCCACCAGCGGGAATACCGGGATAGCGCTGGCATTTGTCGGCGCCGCACGCGGCTATAAAGTTACCTTAACCATGCCGGACACCATGAGTATCGAACGTCGCAAGGTATTGAAAGCGCTGGGCGCCGAGCTGGAATTGACCGCGGGTGTTAAAGGGATGACTGGTGCAATCGAAAAAGCCGAGGAGATACGGGCCAGTGATCCGAAACGCTATTTTATGCCGCAACAATTCACAAATCCCGCCAATCCTGAAATCCATCGTACGACCACGGGCCCGGAAATATGGGAGGCGCTTGACGGGCAGGTGGATGTTCTGGTTTGTGGGGTCGGCACCGGCGGAACCATCACAGGATTATCACGTTTCTTCAAACAGGACAAGGGCCGTGCCATCACCTCCGTGGCCGTAGAGCCGGCGCAAAGCCCGGTCATTACCCAACGATTGGCGGGGCGGGAACTAACGCCGGGCCCGCATATGATCCAAGGCATCGGCGCCGGGTTTATCCCTGACAATCTTGATCTGTCGCTCGTCGATCGCGTGGAACAGGTTGCAAACGAAGACGCATTGATTTTCGCCCGACGACTGGCGCAAGAAGAAGGTATTCTGGCGGGTATTTCCTGCGGCGCCGCCATGGCCGTCGCCGTACGTTTGGCCGCCGAACCGGCGTTCGCGCATAAAACCATGGTGGTGATTTTACCCGATTCCGGTGAACGGTATTTGTCCACGCCTCTGTTCGACGAAGTCTGAAGGTATAGTCGCCATGAATATCGACGCGATACCCTGCCGGATTTCGATCGACGCGCCGTTGCAGGCGCGGTGCCACCGTTATCGCGATGCATTGTTGAACGATATCGTGCCGTTCTGGTTGTCGCATGGGATGGACCGCGTCCACGGCGGATACCATTTTTCGCTGGGTCGGCGCGGCGAATTGGTTGACCCCGATAAAGGGGTGTGGACTCAAGGCCGGTTTATCTGGCTGTTGTCCACGCTTTACAAGGAAGTCGAGCCTCGTGCCGAGTGGTTGGATGCGGCCCGCCATGGGGTGGATTTTTTGCTTAACCATTGCGTCGCGCCCAACGGAAAATTGTATTTTTTGGTTGCGAGTGACGGTACGCCATTGCGAATGCGGCGATATTATTTCAGCGAATCGTTCGCGGCAATGGGCTTGGCCGCCTATGCCGGCGCGAGCGGCGACGATCGGTGCGCCGAGCGGGCCATTGTTTTTTTCGAAGCGTTGGCGGCATACGTCCGGGGTCGTCAACCGGTGGAGCCGAAATGGCAAAACCGGCCGGTTAAGGGATTGGCTGAAAGAATGGTCTTGATTTCGACTGCTCAGATTTTGCGGGATACGATCGCTTATCCGGGAGCCGAAACCCATATCGACTGGGCCATTGATGAGATTCTGCGGGATTTTTACAAGCCGGATCACGAGGCACTGATGGAGGCCGTCGGACCGAACGGAGAGATTTACGATACCTTTGACGGCCGGTTACTTAATCCCGGTCATGCCATCGAGGCGGCTTGGTTCATGCTTGAGGAAGCGGTTATCCGAAATCGACCGGATCTCGGACGAAAAGCCGGTAATATTTTTCGCTGGATGTGGGCTCGCGGTTGGGACGCGGAATATGGCGGGCTTTTTTACTTCCGGGATCTGGACGATAAGCCGATTCAGGAGTACTGGCATGACATGAAGTTCTGGTGGCCGCACAATGAGGCGGAGATCGCGGCGCTGATGGCTTGGCGCGTGACGGGGGACGAAGCCTTCCGTTGTTGTTACGAGGCGGTTCACGAGTACGCATTCTCGTTGATGCCCGATCCGGACTATGGCGAATGGTTCGGCTATTTTCATCGTGACGGACGCCGGTCCTCGGACCTGAAAGGCAACCACTGGAAAGGGCCTTTCCATATTCCACGTATGCTGCTGTATTGTTGGAAATTGCTGTCGCTAACGCCGGACCGCGACGGGTAACGATCAGTTGCCGGGTTCGTTTTTTATTGTTTCTTATCGCAAATTATGATTACATCAGGTTTTGACTACTTGCTTATGGCAGCACATAAACACACACACAAAGCAGGCATGATGAATGTCAACACCCCGTTGATTCGAACAGGCATTCCTTTGATCGCGCACTTTTTGAAAGCAAAAACATGACATCGCGGGAACGGGTTCTATGCGCGCTGAATTTTCGTGAACCGGACCGGGTGCCGATCGATTTCTGGGTTTCGCGAGGGTTGCGGCATAAGCTTGAACGTGACCTGAACCAATCCTACGAGTCGTTTCTCGATGCGCACGACGTGGATTTGCGTTATATTGAAGGACCGACCTATATTGGTCCGGACTTACGCAAGTATCCCGACGGCACGGATGAGGATTTATGGGGAGTCCGGCGCAAACACGTGGCGGTCCCCACGACGAATGACGGGATCGAGCACTATGCCGAGGTGATGCAATCGCCATTGGCGGATGCTTCCGATGCCGCGTCGGTGGAAGCGTATGCGCATTGGCCATCGGCCGACTGGTTCGATTACAGCGGTATTGCCCAACAATGCGCGCGCATCCGGCGTGCGGGCCGGGCGGTGGTTTTTATGGGCGATCGTTTGAACCGCATCGCGCAACTTAAACCCGCCATGTACTTGCGGGGTATCGAACAAATCCTGGTGGACATGAGTCTGGAACCTGAGCTGGCGCACGCCATTATTGGACGTATACGTGCCTTCTACAAGGAATATACCGAACGAATACTTACGGCGGCGGACGGTTTGATTGACATATTGCTTACCGGCGACGATTTCGGGTCGCAGAATGGACCGTTGATCTCGCCGGCCATGTGGCGGGAGTTTATCGAGCCTGGTTTCAGGGAATACATTACGATTGCCAAACAACATGGCGCACGTGTCGTCCATCACACCTGCGGCAGCGTGCGCCCGTTGATTCCCTTGATGATCGACGCAGGGCTGGATGTCCTGCAATCGCTGCAACCGGAGGCCGCGGACATGGAAGCGGGCGCGTTGAAGGCAGCATACGGTGATCGCCTGGCCTTTCACGGCGGAATTTCCATTCAGCAAACATTGCCGTTCGGGTCGCCCGCGGACATCCGGCGTGAGGTCGAAGATCGCGTCAGGGATCTGGCGCCCGGCGGCGGTTATATTCTCTGCACGGCGCATAATATCCAAGCCGATACACCGGTAGCCAATGTCCGGGCGCTGATCGAAGCCTATCATCGTTTTGGACGTAAAACGTGATGCGAAAGATAGCGACGGGCACTATCGGGTTCAGTTACCATCTCATTGAAGACAGCGCGAAACAAGGAGTTTATTATGAGTCGGAAAAACCGTATTCCCCGCATTGATGAAGTCGATGTGGTGGTTATCGGCGGCGCGACCGGCGGTGTCGCGGCGGCGTGCGCGGCGGCCCGCGTCGGCGCCCGCGTCTTGCTGGCTTGTCCCGAAACATATCTTGGCGAAGATATCTGTTCCACCGGCAGGCTGTGGTTGCCGCCGTCGGAATCCCTGGATCATGCATTGGCGGTGAACCTATTCGCGGAGCCCGACGGAACGCGGAAGGCGCCGGTGCGTCCGATGGACGTAAAACGAATCCTCGATACCGCATTGCACGATGCCGGCGTCACACTGCTGTTCGGCTGCGCGCCAACGGATATATTGTGTAACACCGACGGAAACCTTGGCGGTGTCATTCTGACCGGGCGTTCCGGTCCGTTTGCCGTGGCGGCACGCGCTCTCATCGATGCAACGCCATTGGCTGTGGCGGCGCGCGCGGCCGCGGTCCCATTCACTACCTGGTCCGGAGGGACGCTGGCATTTGAACGGGTGGTTATCGGTGCGCGTGCTGAACACGATAACGGCCGTGCGGGAAAGATCATGCCGGGAAGCGTGGTTGGTTTTAGCGACGGTCGTCCCGATGAGCAGGAGGCTTTTCTTTACCGATCGGATCTGCCGGTGGACCATTGGCGTGTCGATACGCTGGCCGAGGCGGAACAGGCGATGATCGATCGCACTTGGCATCGCGACCAGATATGGAGTTCGGATCGTTGCGCCGTGGTGCCTCCGGTCGCCGTTGATACCGGCGGCGAACCGATGGCCGGCGATCCGCGAACATTACCGCCTGAAACGTTCGCGACGCCGCGGCCGGGTATCTACGTGCTGGGTGCGTGCGCGGCGGTGACACGCGAAACGGCGGCGCAATTGCAATGGGCGCCCGCTGCCATTGCCGCCGGTGACCGACTCGGTGTTCACGTCGCCCAGCGCACGCAGCAGTACGCCGCCGTCAGGAAGACGATGCGCCCGTTACATTCCGATTGCTCCGTCAAGGGGTTTAGCGAGCCTTGTACAATCACGCGGTTTATGCATCAACCGAATGGGTGGATAAACGGGCCGGCAGGCGCCGGGTTGCCGTTACTGGCTGATGTCGATGTCGTGGTTGTCGGAGGTGGAACCGGCGGTGCGCCGGCGGCGATTGCCGCCGTACGCAACGGCGCCCGCGTGCTTCTAATCGAATCGTTGTACGGTCTCGGCGGGGTGGGTACCCTGGGTTGCATCTCACGGTATTATCATGGATACCGTTATGGATTTACCGCCGAAGTGACCCAGGGTTTAAAGGCCCTCTCGGGTGAGGACCCGTTCATGCCTGATCGCTGGAATCCCCGCCATAAATCCGAATGGTTCCGGCGTGAACTGCGTCATGCCGGCGGCGCCATCTGGTTTGGCAGTCTGGTATCCGGCGTGATCGTCAGGGATCGTCATGTGCGTGGTGTTGTCGTCAACACTCCGGCCGGACGCGGTTGGGTCCAGGCGGCAACGGTGATCGATGCCTCGGGGAATGCCGATGTGGCTGCCGCTGCCGGCGTCACGTGTCGGATCGTGAGTGAAGACGATCTGGCGATTCAGGGTAGCGGTTTGCCACCGCTGCCGTTCCGGCCCACGTACTGTAATACCGACTATACCTTTATCGACGACGGCGATCCGGTGGATATCACGCGCGCCTTTGTGACCGCACGCCGGAAATTCGCCGCGGAATTCGATCTCGCGGCCCTTGCCGATACGCGCGAACGACGTCAGATCGTGGGCGATATTACTGTTACTGCTTGCGATGTGCATACCGGCCGCACCTGGCGCGATACCATCTGTTTGAGTCGAAGTAATTTTGACAGCCATGGCTTCACGGTCGATCCACTCTTTCTCGCGCTACCACCCGATCGCACCAGCCTGGACGCCGAGTTACCGTTGCGCGCCCTGTTGCCGCGTGGCTTGGAAGGATTGCTGGCAACCGGTCTGTCGATTAGCGCGCAACGTGATGTGATGCCGGTCCTGCGAATGCAGGCCGATATTCAAAACCATGCGTATGCCGCCGGACTGGCGGCGGCCCTGGCGTGCTGCGGCAACGGTGACGGATGCCTGCGACGGATCGATGTGCGAGATTTGCAGCGTCGTCTCGTTGATTATGACATCCTGCCGCAAACATTTCTGCTGCATGGCGATCGGCCCCACGTTTCGTTGACCGCGGTAAAGTCGGCTGCTGCCGGCTCATTGCGGCATCACGCGGAACTGGCAGCGTTGCTTTCGCGACCCGACGACGCACCGGCACGCTTGCGTAAGCGGTTCGAAATGGAAAACGATATGGTGAGTCGCCGTACATGCGCAATTCTTCTTGCCCTGTTGGATGACCGGACGGGTGAATCAATGTTGTGCGACATCGTGGCGCAATCGGACTGGGATGATGGGTGGAACTATACCGGAATGGGACAATTCGGTCGCAGCCTCAGTCCGCTTGACGATGTCATCGTCACCCTGGCCCGGCTGCGATCGGAAAGAGCCCGGGTGGCTGTATTGGAAAAGGCCGCGATACTGGATGTAAACCACGCCTTTTCGCACTTTCGAGCTGTGGCGCTTTATGCGGAATCCGTCGGTGGCGAAGACTGGGCACGCCGTCTTGCCGGATTACTCGAATTGCCCGGCGTCTCCGGTCATGCGTGGACAAACATGCAGGATGCACTGGAAAATATTCCGCAAAGCGCTACCGATACGACTACGCGCAACGTATCATTGCGTGAATTATACCTTGCCCGCGCCCTGGTACGTTGCGGCGATTGCAATGGTCTGGGCCGACGCCTGATCGAAACCTATGCCCGTGATATCCGTGGTCATTATGCCCGACATGCCGCCGCGGTGCTGCGTAAACCATGAAATGCCGCCACTGTCATTTCATGGTATCCAACATTCCGCATCCCGACGGATGCTATTGCATAGAAATCATGATATAACGAAAAGCAAGTTAATCTCGGAAAGGAAATCCTATGATCACGCTAAAACCGTCAATCCGTTTTCATGTCCCGTATCGTTTGCTGTCCCGCTTACTCTTCATCCTGCCGGTCGCTGTAACGCTTTCCGCGGTTGCGGCCGATCCGGTTCGTCTGACCGAGAACGGAATGCCGCGTGCCGTGGTGGTGGTTCCGGCGGCGCCTGAGCAACTCGAAAGCAAAGCAGTCGAGGAACTGGTGGAGCATATCAAACTGATCAGCGGCGCTGAGCTTCCCAGGACGACCGAAACCGATGGTCATGGCGAGCTGTTGCCGATTCGCATCGGCAGTGCGGCGGACGCAACACTCGATGAGGCCGTACGCGCGGCAGGCGATAACCGTTCGGCGTTCGCGCTGTCGGTCAACCAGGCGGGCATCGCGATTCGAGGATTATCCGATGAAGGCACGTTGTTCGGGGTCTATGAATTGCTGGAACAACTCGGCGTACGCTGGTATATCCCGGGTGATCTCGGCCGGATTGTGCCGGAAATAGCCACGATCGAGCTGGCGACACAACGCACGATTCAGACCCCGTCAATCCATTGGCGGCGTTTTCAAGCTGTTCCCGCTTCCGACTGGGTATTGCGCGCGCGTATGGGCGGCGACGAACGCTCGACCGGCGGCCACGGATTGCCCGGTAATCCGCCGCGCGGAACCGGTGGTCGCCAGGAATGTCTGTCCGGCGGTCATGAACCGGGAGCGCTTGAGGCGGTGATCGGCGCGATCCGGGGAGGTCGTGAACCGACTGAAGAAACTTTTTACATCGGCATGGGCCCCCACGATGGACATGGGTTTTGTCAGTGCGATGGTTGCAAGGCTTTGGACCGAGGTGTTTTCGATCCGTTATACGGCGGGGAATCAATGACTGACCGCTATATCTGGTTTTTCAACCAGGTTCTCGATGCGCTCGAAGACGATTATCCGAATTTACATATCGTCTGGTATGTTTATTCGCTGCATACGATGCCCCCGGAAATCGAACCGAATCCCCGGATTGTAGGTGTTTTCGCGCCGATTTCGCTCGACCGTATCCGCGGGATGGACAATCCGATGAGTCCTGATCGTCATATTCTACGCTGGTTGGTGGACGAATGGGCAAAATTTGAGCCCAACGAAATGTACTACCGCGGGTATTACAATAATCTGGCCTGCCCGCAGTTCCCCAAGACCCAGATCGATCGGGTACGCACCGAAATCCCGGAACTATACGCGAAGGGACTCAGGGCGATGCGCGTCGAGGTCATCCATCAGTCCTGGGCAAACGATCCGTTGACGCTGTATCTGGCATCGCGCCTGATGTGGAACGTCGAGACCGATGTCGATGCCCTGCTGGATGAATTCTACCGGAATTTTTATGGTCCGGCGGAAACGCCGATGCGCGCTTATCACGAGGGACTTGAATCGGCGTTTCGCGATACACCGTACATTACCGGATCAAGTTATGTTTACTTCCCGATTTTCAAGAACCATCCGCGTACCGATACCTTGCGCGCGCTACTCGACGAAGCTGCCGCTCTGCTTGGGGACGAAGCGTCGCCCTATGCCGAACGCGTCGCGGCGCTGCGGCAGGCATATCGTCGCATGGATTATTTTCTGGACATGATTAAGGCGCGCAATCGCCATGATTATATCACCGCGCATGATTGGATGGACGCATACGACGAGCTGACCGCGGAACTGGCGGATTATCAGCTCGCACCCGAAAGCCAACACCGAATGGTAACCCACAACGAACATCCTGCCAGCGGTCGATTCAACTATTTCAATCGTTTTTTCCGGCCCACGATGGTATCGGGACACCATCGGACGGTCGAAGCCGGCGAACTGGTCAAGGGACTTGCGGACGAATGGGATTTTCTCATCGACCCGGCTGCAATCGGCGAGATTGCCGGCTATTACCGGCCGGGTAAATTGGGCGGTAATTGGCAGCCCATGAAGACCAGTTCGCGAAGCTGGTCCGATCAGGGATTGCACTACTACAAAGGTCTTGCCTGGTACCGTCAGATAGTCACTATACCGGCCGAGTTCGAGGGTCGCCCGATTTATCTCTGGTTTGGCGGCGTGGATAACGCGGCCAAGGTCTGGGTTAACGGCGAGCTTTTGGGCACGAATCGCGAGCCGCTACACGGTTTGCCGGGTGTCGCCGGTACCTTCCGCCCGTTCGATTTCCTGGCAACGAGCGCGATACGATTCGGCGAAGAGAATACCGTCAGCGTTAAAGTCACTAATGATCGTCTGGCCGAACTGGGGACCGGCGGTCTGGTAGCCCCGGTCATGTTCTGGTCTCCAATTGACCCGGATTGGAAACCCTGAGACGGCGCAACGGAAACAAACGACCCTGAGACTCATGCAAAACCCTTGATAGAGCCTCTGGTAAAAAAAAGGATTGGAGATCATGCAAGACGTCAGGCTCGGCATCATCGGTTGCGGCGGAATGACCGGTCAGCATCAACCGGGTTTCAGTGAACTGGGTGAGGGGGTACGCATTGTCGGGACCGCGGATATCGACATCGATCGGGCATGCCGGGCCGCCGATACGCTGGGTGTATCCCTGGCGGTCGCCGATTATCGCGAGCTGTTCGATCATGTCGATGCGGTATTGTTGGTGGTGCCGCATCATCTTCATCGTGCGATCGGAATAGAATGCCTGAATGCCGGCAAACATCTTTTGATCGAAAAACCTTTGGCCAATAGCGAGGCCGAATGCCTTGACTTGATTCGCGCCGCGGAAGCGAACCAAAAGGTGTTGATGGTGGCATATTGTGTTCGCTACTATCCGGCGGTACGCAAAATGAAAGAATTGCTCGATCGCAAAGTCTTGGGCGAGGTATTCCAAATGTCGATATGGACCGAGCAATATACACGGCGCGATGATCCCGATACATGGCATCATACGTGTGCCGGATTGGGCGGCGGCCAGTTTTTCAGTCATGGATGCCATTATGTCGATATTCTGCTTTGGTTCCTCGGGCGGCCGCTGCGGGGTTATCATTTAGGGACGAACCATGGGACGCCCTGGATGGAAATGGAGGGAACCAGCAACGTGACGATGGAATTCGAGAAGGGTCCGCTGGGTTATCATTTCGGCACCTGGGGAGCGAGGGGTACGCGTTTGGGCTGGTCGTTTCATGCCCACTGCACCGAAGGCATGCTGGAGCTGGCAAACCGCGGTGGCGCTTATCGGTTAACGTCAATCATACGCGGCCGCGAAGAAGAAATATTTACGCAACCGTCGGGGAAAAATACCCACCACGAGATCGTGCATTTCGTAGATTGTATTCGTAACGGTACAAAACCTTTGACCGACGGTCCTTCGAGTCTACAGGGATTACGGGTTATCTGGCGGCTTTACGAAGCCGAACGTAAAGGCATCGTTGCCGACCTGCGTGGGCTTGGACTCGATGAACCATTGGCTTGCGAGAATGATAATGGGATGGAAAGTGGGCGTTAAGCAAAATCCAACGATAGTTCATAAAGCGTATTCGATGCGTCTTACGCCGTCCGTCAATGCCAACGTTTCAAGCCGGTTGATGCCGATCCGGCCCACTACCAAGGATACGGATTCAAGGGTTGCATCATGTTGCAGACCGGCTTGTTCGAGGGATGCGACCGTCTCAGCGGACACATCCGATAGCAACACGGAAACCGTAAGCGTGGCGG
>PWZG01000130.1 GCA_003567575.1 PVC group bacterium
TGATCGGATGGTAATCCGGGATCAGGCGATGTCCCAATTCCAGGATTTCCTTCTGGATGCCTTCGATTCTGCCAGGGGGAATCCCTGCGGGGGGCAGAACCGGTTGGCCATTGTAGGCGGCGGCGTGAAAGCCGCATAAAAGCGGCGTTTTAAAAACCGTGTGTTCTTCGTGCCCAGTCATTCATCGGGATCGATACGATCTTTCATGCGGTAGCTTTTGCCATGGATGGCGACGGTTTCGGAGTGATGGACGAGTCGGTCAAGGATCGCGGATGTCACGGTGCTGTCGTTGTTAAAGATCGACGGCCAGCGATTGAATGATTTGTTTGAAGTCAGGATGACAGCGCCCTGTTCATATCGTCGGCTGACAACTTGAAAGATCATGTCCGCGCCATGTTTGTCGATGGGCATGAAGCCAAGTTCGTCGATGATAAGCAAGTCGGGCCGCAGGTATTTTTTCAATTCGCAACTGAGTTTGTGGGCGGCTTGTGCGGCGGAAAGCGAGTTGATGATGTCGGCGGCGGACGCAAAGAGTGTTCGATGGCCTTGCAGGCAGGCTTGGTAGCCCAGCGAGATGGCCAGGTGGGACTTGCCAAGCCCGACGCCACCGAGGAAGATCACGTTGGCTTTCTGTTCGATGAACTGAAGCCGGAAGATATTCTGGATCTGTTGGCGGTTGATTTTTCTGGGCCACATCCAGTCGAACTGTTCGAGCGTTTTGATCACTGGGAAGCGTGCGTTTTTGATACGTCTTTGCGTTGATCGGTCGGCGCGGATATTCGCTTCGCCTTCCAGCATCCGGCGCAGGAACTCGGCGTGTCCCCAGTTCTGCTTGGCCGCTTCCGTGACCATGGCGTTGTAGTTCTCGCGGATCCATGGCAGTTTCAGATAGGTCAGATAGTCGTTTAATTCGTCAGTTGATGTTTTGCGGTTCATTCTCATCGTCCATTTCTGTATCTATGTTTTGGGGATCATAAATGGAGAGGTCCGGTTCGGGCAGTTCCATCTCCAGCAGGTCTTCGCGTCGCGTCAGGTGCAGTGCGCCCGGTTCGGGCAGTCGTCGTTTTCGTTGTTCCAGGATATTGGCGATGTACTCGGAACTGAATGCATGGAATTCGACGGCGTCTTCGATCGCCCGTCCGACCGCCTCATTGCCGTAGATTTCGCAAAGCGCAATAATTTTCCGTACATGCGTGGCATGATTCAAGCGACGCGCTTCCAACTGCCGGCAGAACGCTTCGGATGCCGGTGAAAGGCGTAGCAGGCGCAACAGATGCTGTTGCGCGCGCGCACTGCGTCGTTGCTGCAACAGTTTGCTTTGATGATCGTCGTTGAGGATATCCTTGTTTCGCTCGTAGCTTCGCACATGTTGCGCGACAAGTTCGTGCTCATGGTAAACCAACAGCTTTTGCGGATATGCCCTGAGCGTCAGCCGACGGGATGCGTACTGCGACGGCACCGAGTAGCGATTGGTATCGAGTCGGATGCGGAACTGGCTGCTGGCCGTGACCTGGCGGTTGATCCCGACATCGTATTCAGCCACAGGGAGCGCTCGCAGCGTTGGCTGTTCCGATTGGAAAAGATCGACCGGACGTTGGCGTGTCGCGGCATGGACGCGAATGTTGGCTACGTTATCAAGCCACTGCCTGATTGCCGGATTCATGGGCGCGAACTGCTCCAGTTCCAAACCCCGCAAGAAGTTGCTTTTCACATAACCGACGCCATTTTCGACACGTCCTTTTTCGTTGGGCGCGCCGATGTTGCAGGCGCTGATATCGAAGCCGTAGTGCCGGGAGAAGTCAACATAGCGGGGATGGCATACGGCGGGTTGACCGGCCGGATGCGATAGCACCGCGCTTTTCAAATTGTCGACCATGACCCGTTTGGGACAGCCGCCGAAATACTCGAGAGCGTTTTTATGACAGTCGAGGAAGTGTTCTTGGGTTTCCGCCATGGTAAACTCCACATACATCATGCGGCTGTAGCATAAAACCATGACAAAAAAGCTCATCCGCCGGCGGGTATTGCCCACGCCGATCGTGCCGGCATACCCCCAGTCGACTTGCGCGCAGTCTCCGGGAGCAAACGAAAGTGTCAGATAGGCGTTTGTCCTGGGTGGACGCACCAGACGCACATAGTCCTTCAAAATCGTATAGCCCCCGTCATAACCCGCCTCCTGAAGGCGTTGCATGATCTGGACTGCCGAATAGTCATGGGTGTTCAAAAGCCGTGTGATCCGGCCCTTGTAAGGGTCCAGGCGGCTGGACCGCCGCACGGAGTCGCGCTTTCGGTAGCAAGGCTCTTGGCTCCAACGCGAAACCGTCTCCGGATGTAGACCCGTTTCGCGGGCGATCTGATTGATGCTGAGCCGATCCTGCTTGTGCATCGCAAGGATACGGCAATAGGTCTCGTAGGTAATCATCGTTGACCTCCAATCGCCGTACGCAGCACATCGCCTATGGAAGCGCAACCGTTGCTGCGCTCCGTGCGCAAGACCGGCGTTTGCGATCGATCCAATCCCAAAACCTGATACAACGGACTTTCGTAACTGATCAGATCTGCAGCCAGCAGATCACGCCGCGCCCGTCGCACCCCGGCCTCATCAAGCGACAACAGCCGGGCTGCCACCCGATCGGAGTAATAACTCAGCCCCTCGGCATCGCCAACCGTGATTAGCAGTAGATACAGCGCCAGCGCATCAGAGCCGCAACGCTCAATGTGACGGTCACGGACCAAACGATGATCAACCCAACTGAAATGTTCCGGCACCCGTCGCAGTCGCTCAGGACGTAGTACGCGTTTGACAACCATTGCCGTATCCTCCTTGTTCCATCCCGGGCTCCATGCCCAAAATGTTCTGCCCATAAGTATGGATGCGACGAACCGCAATAGCTATATCGTCTTGCAACGTAAATCCGGTTACATGCGCTATAAGTCCCGTAATTAGAGCTGCTTGAGTGCGGCAGTCGTCTTGCAACGCAAGTTCCAGAGGGGTTGGCTTATCCCGCCTGTTTTCAGCAGGTTGAATGCGGCAGTCGTCTTGTAACGCATCCCGCTGCCTTGAACCCCTGCGCCAATAGCCGGGATTCGACTTGCGCCACTGCTGCGTGCGAAGCACATTGGCGGGACCACAAAAGTAGTCCTGATTTTGCGGCTTCGACAACCAACGACGCTGACGCCACGCTTTGCTGGCCTTCTTGCAGGCTGGGGATGAACAGTGCTGTTGACGATCGCGCGTCCGCGGATCAGGGGTATACATCTGACCGCAGTGCAAACACTTGCGGTCGACTCGGGACATCTTGGTTTTCATGTTCGGCTCCTCGTGAAGAACCGAACATTGTGAACCAAAATCGACCCGAAAAAAAGAAAACCCATCTCCAGAAGAAGATGGGGAAGAAAATCAAGAAGATGATTTCTTTCAATTTACGCGAAGTAAATCAAGAAGAAAATCACGGATTTCAAACCGCCGCATTCAATCGGCTTTCATTCCGCCGATGACAGTCGGCGAGGGCCTGGATGATTTCTTTTGCCCGGTCGAGTTGCATGGGGTTGATTATGGCAGATTATGGCGGTGAGGGCAAGGGTTTGGGGAAGCGGGATTATTGTTGAGGGTTTTTGTAATGGGTGAATATAGACTATAGCGATGCGACCCTAATGCTCTTATCCTATGTACCTGTCCTGGTGTCCGTTCAGCCTTTCGCTCCGCTCAACCCCGCTCCGCGGGGCACGGCGTGAACGGACACACCTGCTTTAGCTCACTGCTGACCTGGGGGCA
>PWZG01000316.1 GCA_003567575.1 PVC group bacterium
AAATCACGGAGTGTACAACCTCGCCCCCGCGGTTAAAGTGTACGCCGTCCGGCCAACGGGCCGAATTGCGGGCGATCACCGAATTACTGACAAACCCGCCATAATTCAGGAAAATTCCTCCCCGACAGGTTACACGGCCTGAGACATCGTTGTCCAGAATCTCGCTGTCAAGTACGCTGCCGCCATAATCCAGGTACACGCCGCCTCCCTGGCCATAATTGGAGGTGTTGAACTGAATCAGGCAATTCGATACGGTTCCTCCGTAATGGAGATAAATTCCGGGACCGTGGGCGTACTCACCGCCGAGACCCTCGCGCGCCTGATTGTAAACCACATGACAATCCGTCAGCCATCCGCCGTTACCCGCCGCATTGGTGGTCATGAACACCCCGCCGCCGTAATTATGTGGCGGCGCGCCGAAGGCATACCCGTTGGATACGGTGAAACCACTGATCCAGGCTTCGCCGGTGACGTGGATAACGCGATTGGAGGATGCCGGCCAGCCGCCGGAAATGGCGGTGGTGGTCGGATCGCCACTTTGGCTGCGGACCCGGACCGGTTCCGTCAGGGTGAGCTGTTCCATCATGACGTAGGCGCCGGAAGCGACGATCACTTCACAATGGATACCGCCCTCGATGTCGATATCCGCCTCGGCTTGATCCACGGCATCCTGAATATTGGTGGCCGCCGTTCCCCAGGTCATGTAGGGCGGCTGTTCGTTGCCGACGTTGGCGATGTCGACGTAATAGCGGTTCGTTTGGGCGGCTGTCGCCGCCCCGATCATCGTCATGGCTGCGACCATAAGGATCGTTGTTTGCGGTAAAACATGCTGGATCCATCCACTGAACCGTTGCATCCTCGTTTTCATTGTTTGCCTCCTTGGTAATGGCGTTTCGCGCCTTTCCGGTAGTGATACACTTTTTTGCGTGTGTATCTTTTTATCGTCGGGGCAATGATCCGGACCACGATTATTGCCTCGACGTTGACCTCGATTGAAGCAGGTCGCCGGGTCCGATGGTTGTCGACAGGAATTAAAGTATATCAGAGACATGAATGGTGTGTAAAGATCAACTGCAACCGTTCACGGTTCACGGTTCAACGGTTCAGAGGTTCAGAGGTTTTTTCGGCGTTTTCGTAAAATAAAGTCAATTCCGCGTCAGTATATTACACTTTTTTGTTTGTTTCCGGCCAAGATTGCCATCACTTTTGATGTTTTCAAGCGCTGAATTAGATTGTCATATGCTGCTTTTCTTCAACCGTGAACCGTGAACCTTGAACCGTGAACGCTTACGATCAACTTTCCGATCGCCCGGAATTCCTCATTCTCATTTTGACCGGATCAGCAGGCTCGTAGCGCCTGCTGTCCTGCGAAAAACCGTTGAAAGTACAGCGTTGGCGAATGCAGCCGGGGTCTCGAAGGCCACGGTATCCAAGGGATTAGTGACTGATTCGTTTCGGAGAAAAAAATCGATGGTTTCCCGCTGCTTGCGCTTGATCAATCCGCTGTATCGCGCGTTAGCCTAACGCCAAGCAGCATGGGTAGCGGACGTTGTGCCAGTGTGGATTGCCGGTTGACCGGGACCCAAAGCTGGTCGCCATATTCGGTCTCGACACGCCGGATCATGATGCTGCTGCCGCCGCCATCCAGATTGTACGCGTTCCAGCAACCTAATTCCTGCATCAGCACAGCCAGTTCGTAATGATTCATGACATCGCGCCACTCAGGGAGACCGGCCGGCCGGCCCTTGTCCACGACAACCATCGTCAGGATACGGCCTTCACGGTCCAGACCGAGCGCGGATCGCGGCGCCCGTCCGCCTTCCTTGTTGGTCGGCAAGATGTCGCCGTCGCGCAATAGTCCGCGAAAACCACCGACAGCCAATCGCACGGCGGGGATTTCAGTTTCATCCTGGCTGACATTGCCGATGCGCGCCTGGCCTTCGGCATCTATCCAAAACTCCCAGCATCCCCGACATGGTTCGCTTCGCGTTTCTCCGTCGGCAACCGCCCAGCCGATAATGATTGCCGGCGCGTCGATCTCCGTGGGAAACCTTTCGCCGCGTTCCGGATGGCGCCAGGGATTGGTGTTGATCGCCCAGTCCAGATCCGCCGCCTGCGCAAGTTCCAACGGATTCCTCATCAAGACCTCTCCTTCCACATCCGCCGGCGGATGCGGCCCGACCGCAACATGCAGCGCTACGGCGGGGTCATGCAAGTCGACGCGCAACACATGCGCCTGGTGCGGTATCGGTTCCTCGCGATCGATTCGCTCGTAGCGTACCGGATCGGCCCGGCCGACCAAAACAGTATACCCCAGCAGCAGATAAAACGCGTGTAATCCCCATTTGTTCATGTATCATCTTTCCGCATACTAATTTCCGCTTAGCAATTCCTCTTGATCATTCTGCCTTATCAAGGGCGAACATCATTTTCCAAGGCATGAATCAGTTCCGGTAATCGATCGAAACGGCTCAGTCGGATACCGGTGGCGCCGCCGCCGGGATGGGGTTGGATGAATTCCGGATTGGGATGTAATCCGAAACGGCGATAGAAAGCACGACTGAAAAAACTCTGGACGGTTTCGACGGCGACTTTATGCGTGTCGATATGCAACTGGAAATAGTCGCCCTGACCGGCGGCATTCACGCGAACCGCGATCGCATCGGCGCCGAACGCGCGTTTGAGCATGGCCTCCGCCAGGTCGATCAGGGCCAAACCCCGGAAAAAATTGCCGCCTTCCAATCGGTGCAGCGCAAGCGGACGGTTTTGCGACAGCGATACATCGTCCAGTCCCCGATTGAAATCGACCGGCGTAGCCCCGGCGTGTTGCAGCCATTGTTGCATTCGGTCGGGTCCGTTGGTTCCGGTTTCCCAAGACAGATCGCCCATCATGGCGTCCGTATCCGGTAAGGCGTCCGGATCGATATCGAAACAGCGATCGCCGGCCTGGGATCGGGTTACCGTATCGATCCAGGTCTCCGGATGCCGGATCAGATGAAAATTCTTGGCGACTTCGCCGAACAGATAGGCGACCATGGCGCGTAACGGCACCCCTATTTCCAGCGTATCCGATACGCCTTCCGTCTTTCGGCGCAACAGCGGATCCCGCCAGCCGGCCATTAACGAATTAAGCGTTGCATCGGCGTGTTCAACGGCTTGCTGTTCGGATAGGTTGCGTGTCGTACGGTATTGTTCGATCAGCCAGGCGCGCCTGTCCTGTAATGTTTTCCATAAATTATCGCGCGATATCCGGATCGGCAGTTGCCGCAGGGTGTCCGCCACCCAGCGGGTCGCCGTTTCGCCAACGTATCCCGTGCGCATCAAGTCGGACTCGATACGCGGGAAAAAGTCCTCTTCCAATGGAAGACCTATCAGAATCGCGGCGATCTCGGCGGCTTTTCCCGTCAGTTTCCGGATTTCCGATGTTGTCGGCAGTGGATCGGCGGCCGATTCGCCATACATACCCGCTGACCATTTCCAGGCGTCGCGGTCGCGATCAATGGTATACGGATAAATGACGCGGAATCGTTCGGTGGGCGCCGGATAGGTTCCCAACAGCCGGTAATTATCGCGTGGATTCGATGAAATCAATGCGCCTTGTCCGGCTTTCCCTTTCTGTTCGGTCGCTTGATCAAGCGATCCGGCGCGTACCCCGGTGCCATACTCGGCCTGACAGGCAAGATGGACCAGTAGATCCGGCGGAATACCCAGGTCATACAGTGCGTTCACGGCGTTCTTAACCGCTACCGTGACGGCCGATGA
>PWZG01000550.1 GCA_003567575.1 PVC group bacterium
CGGCCTGGTCGTCGGCAATAATCTCGTCCGGCGGACGCGGATCGGTGCCCATAAAACCGGCGGCGGAAAAACGCGATGCCAGCAGACGTTCCTGTTGTGCCTTATCCCGCGGCGATTGTTTCATTCAGATTCCTTTCAGGCAAATTTATCGTAAAACACCTGGTTTTCCGGCATGCCGCCCGCGGTCAATACGCGTACGGCGGCATCGATCATGCCGGGTGAACCGCAAAGATACGCTTCGTCACCCGCGGTTTCCGGCCGGTGACGGGTGATGACATCCGTAATCAGTCCCCGCTCGCCCTCCCAATCGGATTCAGGAGGTTCATTCGATAAAGCGGGGATGAAGCGAAACCAATCGGTATCCCGCTCCAGTTGGCGCAGGTCATCGACATAAAACAGGTCGGCCTGCGTCAGCGCGCCGAAAAAGTAGCTGACCGGTCGTCGGTTATTGTTTTCGCGCATATCACGCAGCATAGACCATATCGGCGCCATACCGCTGCCGCCGGCGACGAACAGGCAGGGCCGATCGGGGTCGGAAAGATGGAATTCACCGTATGGCCCGGAAAAGGTTACCGGATCGTTTTCCTTTAATACCTCGAAAACCCAGGTTGTACAGATGCCGTCTGGAACCAGACGGATGACGGTTTCCACGGCATTATTTTGCGATGGCGGCGACGAAATAGAGTAGGCGCGCATGACCGCCTCGCGTCCGCGATACGGCTCTGATTCCAATTGGATATATTGTCCGGCCTGAAAAGAGATTTGGGAGGGTTCTTCAAGCGCGATCCGCAGCTCAACAGTATCATGGGTCAACGATCGTTTGTGTTCGACACGACCGCGAAAACGTTTGATATCGAACAGATGGTTGGGAATCCGGATACGGACATCGTTACGCAGCCGGACCTGGCATGATAAACGGACTTTATCTTTAATTTCTTCCTGGGTCAGGTAGGGGGTTTCGATCGGACCCGCCGTACCGCCGCCATCAAGTACCTTGAGCTTACAGTAGGCACACGTTCCGCGGCCACCGCAAGCGGAAGGGATAAAGATATCGTTTTCGGCCAGGGCCGCGAGCAGGTTGTTGCCGCCGTCGACTTGCAGAACTTTTTTTCCGTTATTGATATCGATCGTGCAAGGCCCGAAATTGAGTATCCGCCGTTCCGCCAGTAATAGAAGACCGGCAAGCGCCAAACCACAGGCAACCAGGAAGGCGACGGATATTAGAATACCTGAAAGCATGATGGATTAAAATTGAATCATTCCCGAGAAAACGACGAATGCCAGCGACATGATTCCGATCACGATCAGCGTGATCCCAGGTCCGCGCAAACCGGCCGGCACGGCGTCCTCATTGATTTTCTCGCGAATACCGCCAATTAGCGTGATGGCGATCAACCATCCGAATCCGGCGCCGAATCCGAAGGCAAACGCCTGCAGCAGATTGAACGGGCGGGTAATCATGAAGAGCGATGTCCCGAGAATGGCGCAGTTGACGGTAATGAGCGGGAGAAAAATCCCCAGTGACTGGTAAAGTTTTTCCGACAGCCGTTCGATGGCCATTTCGACGAGCTGAACGAAGGCGGCGATGATTACGATAAACACGATCAGTCGCAAATACGCGATATCAAGCGGAATCAACAGGTATTCGTAGACCAGATAATTGATGGCCGCGGTAAAGGTGGTGACAAACGTGACCGCCATGCCGAGGCCAACCGAGGCATCGACCTTTTTAGATACACCGAGGCATGGGCAAAGCCCCAGGAAACGGGCCAGCAGAATATTGTCGGTCAATGCCGCCGACAAAAAAATCAACAACAGGGAGGCAAACGGCGAACCTTGGAGATCGGGGTTCATGTTGTTTTCTCCTGCTTTTGGTCAAGCTGTGACCTTGCAAACCACGTGACGATCGCCAGCATAAAAAAGGCGCCTGGCGGCATGACCATGATGGTCCATGAATGCCACCACAGATCGCGTGCCGGCAGGGTGTAACCCAGCAGAGTCCCGAATCCCAGCGGTTCGCGAACCACGGCGATGGCAATCAGTACCAGTGTATAACCGAGGCCGCAGGCCAGTCCATCAAGCAGCGAGGGCCAGGGCGGATTCTTGCCGGCAAACGCTTCGGCGCGCCCCATGATGATGCAATTGGTGATGATCAGACCGACGTAAGGGCCGATGAAACGATGAATATCTGGCGCCCATGCCCTGATCATGATGTCGACCATCATCACGTAACTTGCGATAATCAGAACTTGGGCAATCATGCGCACCCGGCGTGGCGTATAATTCCTCAGTAACGACACGGTCCAGTTGCTGAGGGTCGTCGTAAAGATGACGCCAAATCCCATTAACAAGGTATTGGCCAGCAAATTAGTGACGGCCAGCGCCGAACAAATACCGAGTACCTGTCGATATACCGGGTTGTCGCCAAGCAGGCCGTTCCTGAAAATTTCACGTGCATTTTGCGCGGGCATTGTCAAAGCTCCGTATCGTCAATTCTTTGAAATTGAAGCGCATCGATATCAATTGCGCGAATCCGTTCCAGCTCGGTATTGAGAAAATCTCTCAACGAGTTCGAAGTCTGTGTGGCGCCGGTAATGGCATCAACCCGGTTGGGCGCGTCCGCATTGTGCCCAGTCCCGATCAGAACCCGACGCGGAACCGGTGCGTCCCAATCGATCGTCAAACCGTCAAACTGATCGAGAAACCGCGGTTCCTCAATGCGGGCGCCGAGACCGGGTGTCTCCTTATGATCAAAAAACCGTAGCCGTATAATGTTTTCCCGCTCGGCGTCCAGCGTGATGAATCCGTTGATGCGATCCCAGAATCCCATGCCGGAAAACGGGAGTCCGAGCTGGCCGGAATCGTCGTCATAACGCCGGTAAACACGGCGGCTGCCGTTCCCGTTCGCCCCGGTTGCTTCGGCGATCTCCAGCGATTCGGTTATCGCACGGGCATAATCGGCCGGGGTTTGTCCGTCAATCGGTAAATCGAAGGCATCACAGATGACCCGGTTATGATTTAACCGTTCGTTGGCCGCCAGAAGATCGCTGGTCGCGTAATGCACCAACGAGACGCCGGTTCCAAAAAAAGCGCACAGGGCCGCCATGAATCCCAATACGTAAATTGGTGAATTCTTGTTCATGAGGCAGCTCTCACCGGTTTATGCCCACGCTTGAACCAGCGGTCCAGAGTGGGTGCAAACATATTGCCGAACAGGATCGAAAAGACGACGCCGCCGGTAAAAATCGAGCGATACCGGAAGAAAACGACCAGCGCACCGATCATGACGGCGTAAATCCATTGTGCCGACCGGTTTTTCGGCGCCGATACCGGATCGGTAACCATAAAGACGGCGGCATAAAGCAAGGCGCCGGATCCCAGTGTGAAGGCTGGTGGCGGCACGGCATCAATGCCCAAAAGATATCGCAGTACCAGCGACAGACCCAAAGCGCCGCCGAGCATGCCGACCGTCAGCCGCCAATTGGCCGTTCGTGTCCAGATCAAGTAAATTCCAGACAAGAGAATAACCAGGCCGCCGACTTCAATATTCGAGCCGGCGGCCAGAATGCGTGATGTACCGTCGATTTCGAACCATCCGCCGATACGACCGGTAAACAAATCAATGACGGATGTTTCGACGCCGTAATCGCGCCACGCCCACATGGGGGTGGCGGCGGTTACAGCGTCGGCCACCGACAAACCGCTTTCCGTCAGATAATCCGGCAACTCCCTCAGCGTGGCCATACTCCAATGGGCGAAAC
>PWZG01000388.1 GCA_003567575.1 PVC group bacterium
AAGGGCAACGACAACGATAAGGGCAACGATCAAGGATTTCTCTTGCTGACATCTTGTGGTGTCCGACAAATGGTGTGAATCAATCCAATGTCATCCCGAGCTTGTCGAGGGATCTGCGTCCTTCGCGGAGTGCCGAGATTCCTCGACTTAGCTCGGAATGACAATGCTTTTCGAGTGGTTTCCGCGGAATTATCGGACCGCACACTCTGACCTCTGACTTCTGACCTCTGACCTCTGACCTCTGACCTCTGGGCTGCGGGCGAAGCCCGCCTTAAACGATTTATGCCGACGATGCGGATCGGCGATTGTTTTATTCACGCATGGAGGCGAGCGTTGAGCATGCCGGTGTGCGCGTTTATCTGTTTTGCCTAAGGAATATTCTCTCGCAGTATCGCCGTATCGCCGGGTCAAAAGCAAAACATCGGCCCATAAATGATGGCGGGGATGTTTACTTTATGGTTACTTTAAAAGCAGCGAAGTCATGCGAAATGGTGCGCGAAAGAAAGCAGGCACAAAACGGAACGGATTCCTAATAACCCCATAAATAAAGGCTATAACGCTTATTGAAAGGTTTTTTCAAGTGGTAGGCCGTGTGGGATTCGAACCCACGACCCTTTGATTAAAAGTCAAATGCTCTACCGACTGAGCTAACGGCCCGCCTGAATAACGAAACGGCTTAAAAGGGGGTGAACTATAAACCAACGTGAGCTTGAAGTCAAACCCTAAATATCAAACGGGTCAGTATCAGTCTTGGATGTTTCGTTCCGCCAACGTTTTGAGCGCCATGTGTGCGGCCGCAAACTGGGCTTGTCGTTTGCTGGCCCCGTTACCCTGGCCGACGACCTCGTCACGCAACAAGACCTCAACGGTGAAAATCGGTTTGTGGCGTGTTCCATCCTGTGCGCAGACGCGATACACGGGATCCTGCCGCAACATGCGCTGACTGAGACATTGAAGTTTACCCTTCGGGTTTTCCGCCCATAGATCGTGGTAGGTCTCGCACAGCGTCGGCCCAATCAAGCGCTGAAAAAGACATTCAACGGCCGGTATTCCGCCATCAAGGTATGCGGCGCCAAAAACCGATTCCAACGCGTCGGCAAGCGCTGAAGCACGTTTGCGGCCACCCATGCGTATTTCGCTGCGCGCCATTCGAAGGAAATCGCCCAGTCCGATCCCACGGGCGATCCGCCCCAGCATGCGGCCATTAGTCACGCGACTGCGAATACAGGTTAATACCCCTTCCGGATGATCCTGGTGACGGCGATAAAGATCGGCGGCAACCAGAAACCCCAAAACGGCATCGCCCAAAAATTCAAGCCGTTGGTTATCAGAATCGCCGTTGCCATTGTAATCACGCGACGAAGGATGCGTCAATGCCGTGATCAACAGTTCGCGATCACGAAAAGTATAGCCAATACGCGCTTCCAACGTTTGCAGACCATGAGAATGATTGCGACGGCGACGCAACAATAAGACGCCGGTTACACGACGCCACCATGGCTTGACAATAAGATCCGCTTCCGACACGTCGGTTTCCGCATCGGTTTCGGCCATGGCTATGTCTTCTGTATTCATTAGCCTGTAATTATACACTAAATTTGCCGGTCATGCCATGAAAAATCAAGCGCGCGGATGAAATTGGTGATGTACGCTCTTGAGACGCGAGGCATCGACATGGGTATAAACCTGCGTTGTCGCTATATCGGCATGACCCAGCATTTCCTGAATAATCCGCAACGACGCGCCATGCGCCAGCAGATGACTGGCGAATGAATGACGCAGTGTATGCGGCGACACCGGTTTTTCGATTCCCGCCGCATAAGCGTAAGCGCGTATCAACGCCCATACACTCTTTCGTGAAAAACCGTTGCCGCGCCGGGTCAAAAACACGTTGCGATGGGAGGGATCGCGCACGAATTGCGGTCTTGTGTCGGACAGATAATGGCGCAACAGGCGCGCGGTCGGCGTTCCGAACGGAATCACGCGCACCTTGTTCCCCTTGCCGAGACAACGCACGTAATTGGAGTCCATATGAAGATCTTCCAACGTCAATTGCGTAACCTCGGAAACACGCATGCCGGTCGCATACATGAGGTTCAACAGGGTGCGATCCCGTATCGCATACGGGCTATCGCCCACCGGCGCCGCCAATAATGCGTCAACCTCGCGTTCAGACAATGTGCCCGGCAATAATTTCCACAGACGCGGCGTATCCATAACCGCGACAATATTGTGCGCCAAATAATTTTCCCGGTACAGGAACCGGAACAGGACCCGGATACTGACAAAATGACGTGAAACGCTGTGTACACTGAGCCCACGCTCGCGTTCCAGGTGCAAGTAATCCAGAATATGTTCACGGGTAACGGCATTTACCGATGCGATACCGCGTCCTTCAAGAAAAGAAAAGAAACGCGTCAAATCGGCGCCGTATGCCGTCAGTGTGTTGGCCGACAGCCCGCATTCCAAAGCGACATAATCCAGAAAGACATCCACCAGAGCATGCACGGATACCGGTCCTTATATCTTGGATTACCGTATTCGAATCAGCGACAACGTTCCGGTAACTGTCCACGCGCCTCAGCATCCGCCGGAATCTCGTTGGCCTGAAATCCCGCTGCGGATATGGCGTATTCCAGGTTTTTCAACGCCAGTCGCATGCTGTCATAGGTCACGGTAACGGAACCCGTTTCAAAGACCAGAGTATCCCCCCGGACTCCGTTCATGGATGAGAGGACGCGATGCAATATCTGCTCGCATTCCTGCCCCCGCAATTGCGGAACCTCGATCGTGACCGTCCGGATATCCATCTGGCGACAGGAACTCCCGATCACTAGAATGGTCGCCAACAGTATAAACCCCATTATGAATTTCATGCGCAATATATTAACACAACCGAACGCCGTCGGCAAGCGGCAAAATCATTTGACATACCCAAAAAGACATTGAATTATGGCTGTGGCCTGATATGATGTTTCTGAACAGTAAAGGATAATTATGAAAGACAATGATATTGACCGGTTGAACGCTTTTGATCCCGCCGTGCGCAGCGAGGCGCTTGACAAACTGATCGCGGAAACGGATCTGCCGGCGACGGATTCGAATGTTAATATGCATTTACATTCGTTTTTCTCTTTTAATGCCGAGGACGCCTCCCCTACCCGCTTGGCATGGGATGCGCGCAAGCACGGTTTATATGCGGCGGGATTATGCGATTTCGATGTGCTTGACGGTTTGGAAGAATTTCTCGACGCGGGACGCAGCCTCGCATTGCGAACGGCCGTCAGTTTGGAAACTCGGGCGTATTTTGAAGAGTATGCCGATACTGAAATCAATTCACCCGGCGAACCTGGAATTACATATATTATGGGCGCCGGTTTTGGGAAAGCCTTGCCGGCAAAGTCACCGGCCGACCGAACACTGAAATCATTACGCGACCGGGCATCCCAACGAAATTTGGCTTTGGTCTCGCGCATTAACCAACGGGTACCGGCGCTAAAGATCGATTACGGCAATGATGTGGCGCCGCTCTCGCCGGGCGATTGTCCCACCGAACGGCATATTATCCGTGCTTATTGCCGCAAGGCGGACAGTTTGGGATCTGCCGCGGCAATCCGGCTTTGGGCGGATATCCTGCAGAAACCACCGGCTGAGATACGGGTTCTGCTGGAAAACCGGCCCGCGCTTGAAGATGCGGTGCGCTCAAAACTGGTCAAACGCGGCGGACTGGCCTACGAGACGCCGACCCGCGCCATGTTCC
>PWZG01000061.1 GCA_003567575.1 PVC group bacterium
AGATATTTGGCATTCTAACTTCGTCATTCTTTCGTGCTTGGGTATTTGGGTGTTTCGTCATTGCAGCACGTACTTTTCACGCCCTTTTGTGTTCAATGAGCTTAAGTAAGTGCCATTCAGGACCGGCCCAACATGGCCGAATGCAAAGGAGGACGAAATGGATCGTAGTTATTGGAATTGTAAGAGATTTATTGCCGGGATGATTGCCGGTTGGATTGGATGCGCGGGATTGACGGCGGCAGCGAATAACGTGACGCTGGTCGATGAAGGACAGCCGTCTGCAGTGATCGTTTTGCCGGAATCGACGCATGATAACGAACAGCGTGCCGCAGACGAGTTGGCGGAACATATCCGGCTGATTAGCGGTGCCGAGTTGCCGGTTGTCGCCGACGGCGAAGACACCGGCGGCTTGACGCCCATTCGCCTGGGTGGCGCCGCCGATGCCGGCCTGGACGAGCCGGTACGCGCGGTAGGCGATAATCCTTCTTCCTTTGCCCTGATCGTGGACGGCGACGGTATTTCGATTCGCGGTCTTTCCCCGGAAGGCACGCTTTTCGGCGTCTACGAACTGCTCGAACAGCTTGGCGTACGCTGGTATATGCCGGGGGAACTGGGACGGGTGCTGCCGCCGGAAACCGGGTCGCTGGCAATCGCCACGCAGCGCAATCTTCAGGCGCCTTCATTCGATTACCGCCGGTTCCAGCACATTACCTACGACTGGCCGCAACGGGTCCGTATGGGCGGCGAACCGCGTTCGACCGGCGCGCACGGTATCCCGCCGTTTCCCGGCAATCGTTCCCTATTCGAAGAGCATCCCGAATATTATGCCATGCTCGGCGGACAACGCCGGTTGCGCCAGATTTGCGCCAGTAATCCCGGCGCGGTAGCCCGTACCGTGGAACATATCCGGCAGCGGCACGATCCGACCGATGCGCGAATCTATCTCGGGATGGGCCCCAACGACGGCGGCGGCTACTGCGAATGCGAGGATTGCCGCGCGTTGGATGGCGATGTCTACGATCCGTTCTACGGGGAAAACTCGGTGACCGGCCGTTACATCTGGTTTTTCAATCAGGTGCTTGAGGCGCTGGAGGAGGATTTTCCGAACCTGCATCTTGTCTGGTATGTCTATGCCCGTCATATGATGCCGCCGCCGCCGGAGCTGACGCCGAACCCGCGAATTGTCGGGGTGTTCGCACCCATCACGCTGGATCGTATTCGCGGCATGGATAACCCGATGAGTCCCGACCGTCATGTGTTGCGATGGCTGATTGACGCCTGGGCGGATTCCGGGGCGCAAACATTCTATTATCGCGGATATTACAATAATCTGGCCTGCACACAGTTTCCCAAGACGCAGATTGACCGCGTCCGCAACGAAATTCCGGCCTTGCATGCCAAGGGCGTGAACGTGATGCGGGTGGAAGTGATCTGGCAATCCTGGGCAACCGATCCCATCTCGCTGTATCTGGCCTCGCGCATGATGTGGGACGTCAAGACGGACGCCGATGCCGTGCTCGATGAATTTTACCGGCTGTTCTACGGTCCGGCCGAAGCGCCGATGCGTCAATACCACGAGGGACTTGAGGCCGCCTTCCGGGATACGCCTTATTTTACGGGATCCAGCTACAAGTATCTCCCGATCTTTCTCGACCATCCGCGGCGCGACAGGCTGCGCGGCTATCTGGAGGAAGCGCTGGAATTGAGCGGTGAACGCGGCGAATCCATCTACGCCGAACGGGTATGGGCGTTGCGACAGGGCTACCGGCGCATGGATTATTTTCTCGATATGATCGACGCCCGGAACCGTCATGATTTCGCGACAGCCCACGCGGCCATGGAGGCGTTCGACACCTTGACGGACGAGTTGGTCGATTATGCGTTGATCGAACCGGACGGAAGACGGCGGGGTGAGGAGCTCGCGCATCGTTTGGTTCATTGGAACGAATCCCGCGATCGCGGCCGCAACAGTTACTTCAGTCGGTTCTTCCGGGCGACAACGGACACCGGACATGCGCGGGCCGTCGACATCGGCGAACTGGTCGCGCCGCTGGCCGACGAATGGCTGTTTCTGCTCGATCCGGCGGAAATCGGCGAAATCGGCGGCTGGCATCGACCAGGCGAGCTGGGCGGGAACTGGCAACCGATACGGACCAGCTCGCGCAGTTGGTCCGATCAGGGACTGCATTACTACAAGGGCATCGCCTGGTACCGGCAGAAGGTCGAGATTCCGGAAGGTTACGAAGATCGGCCGGTCTATCTCTGGTTCGGCGGGGTCGACCGCTTGGCCAGTGTCTGGATTAACGGTCATTTCATGGGCACCAGCCGCGAACCGCGCGAAGGGGTGCCCGGTGTGCCGGGCAGTTTCCGGCCGTTCGATATGCCGACGGTGCGTGAGGACGGTTCGAGCGCCTTGAACTTCGGCGGCGATAACTGGGTTGTCGTACAGATCGAAAACAAGAGTCTCAGCGAAATCGGTACCGGCGGCATTCTGGCCCCCGTCATGTTCTGGGCGCCGACCGATCCGGAATGGAATCCGCGCGATTGATTTTGTGATAAGAAATGAACGAGAAAGAAGAGAACTACGGATGACGCGGATTATCGCGGAAAAAACAACCATGGAAGACAAGGAGTAAGATGAAGAATTTAGCTACGGATATCGCGGATTGACGCGGATGAAGAGCACATGGGCCGGCGGGGCGTATGATGGATGGGATTACGAAAGAACGGCGGAACTGGTTAGCCTTGAACCTCCGCCACGGGGAACCATCTTTCTGATTCGTTGACAAATCAGACGGGCGCACGCTACAGCAAAGCCAGGCGGACAATGCCTACCGTAAATACGCCGCATACAGTGTTTCGGACCCGGGATTCCGCATACGCGAAGCGCATGGCTTATGGAGGCGCTTGCATAACCTCCTTGAAAACGGACGCAACCGACTTCGCCCGGCGGGCTACGCCGGTCAAGAGGGATTGCGTCCCTCCAGGGGAATGGGATAAGTAAGGGTTTTCGAAACCACCGACCCTTTGGAGGGCGACAATCCCTCTTGTCGCGGCGTAGCCTTGCGAAGCCGGATGCCGCCGCGGAGGTGTTGCAAGAGCCTGTATGATAAAACCGGTGAACGGTTACAAAGACTTTTACGGTACACACGGTTGAAATTCATGCATTGGATCAATTTCAACCATCAAAACATAACCATCAAAACTCTTTCCCATGATTTGTCGACAAAATCATTTCGGAAGGGGATTTGGATTTGAAAATCATGGCCCATGAGATTGAGCAGATCAAAAACCAACCATTTCTTTCATTATTTTGTCGTTAAATGATTTTGTCGTTCTTCGGTTTCCTCGATCAAGCAGCGTTTGAAAAAATGGCATTGAACCATGGCTTGTGGCCTGATATGATATTTTTGAAAGCAACCGAGCGAAGCGAAGGTTACCCTTGGAGACGACGGAGAGAAGAAGAGATAGGAGTGTACGAGTACCGCTAAGAAAAAACGCCGTCAGTCGAGCATACTGGGGGCGATACCTTTTTCGGACAGGCTCTAATAATTTAGAGCCCCGGTTTGTGGTGTCGGCAATTGATCGGGTTCAAGAGCCTCGTTAACATGAAAGGATGATGATGAAAATCTCTGGATGTCAACTCGCATCTGTTTTGCTGGCCGTATTTTGCATGGTGTATTTCCTTCCCTTGGAGGTCGCCGGAATGGATACCCCGCGAGCCACCGGGGGAACGGTTACGAATTATATTGACGGTGAA
>PWZG01000205.1 GCA_003567575.1 PVC group bacterium
CAAGGGACTGGGGCACCCCTACGGATGTTGGCAAACGGTGACGATCATGTTGCGCCCGTTCTCTCAGACAAGTCGGGCCACTGATTTCGCGGCGAAATCAGGTTTTTCGGGGGTGACTGAGAAAAACATCGAACATCGAACATCCAACATCGAACGCGGAGAAGCATAAGTTGCCGGATTCCTGTATTAATCCTGTTTTCGCTAACTTCGATGTTCGATGTTGACTGTTCGAAGTTCCACTTACTCTAACCTCTTGCTCTTTCCCGCTTACGGGCCACGGCTTGCTGTCGAGGGATCTCGCCTGGATCGGCGGGTTCGCCGCTACGTCTTGTTAGTGCCGTCTTGTCCGGAGTCAAAACCATTCGGATAACGTCCAGCATGGCATCTGCCATGATGTCACCCGCGCCGGGCTCCATTTTGCTTGAAATGCACCACGTGCTCTCGTGACCCCCGATACGGTCAAACGCTTCCCTGTGAGGGATATAGCCCAGCCAACCGTTGGCCAGAGACACCACGAAGGTCTCTTTGGCCACACTCTGTTCATTGATGCGCAGGGAATGCTGAGAGAAATACTCGGCCGGCACCGCGCCAAAGACGCTTTCGCCAATTCTGAGGACCTGTATCTCGGCAGTCTCATGGTCGCCTCTGGCGTGGAGAGTCTTCAGCCTATCCAGCGACCATCGGTACCAGCCCCTAGCAATCAAGCCCGGGAATACGTTGTAGGAAGACAGGTCATCCACGTTTTGTTCAAGTCCATAAATCTCTCTGTAGCGGATATCCACACTGGTGAATGCCGCGGCAACCCTGGCTTGGCCGGAGTAGGTGATACGCTTCACGACCTGGATCACGTCATCGGCGAGAATCGAGCCGATCTTTTCCTTCGTGTCTTCGTATCCAGGGTCGACATAGTTTCGATGTATGACATTGCCGCATGCGCCATTGAGGAAGACACAGACAGAGCTTTCGCCATACGCTTCCTTGAGGCGGCCCGACAGCACTCCTGGAAAACCGGCGGATAGGCTGCCCATTAGGTGGGTTGCGTGGCATGCGTAATTGACCAGCAAACCAATGATCTTCTTATTCATGTTTCTTACACAGAGCACCCCGACTTGCGGATCAATGATGCCTTCATCAAAGAGCACGTCTCGATCAACAATTTCGAAAGATGGCTGCGTGATGACCGAACCATTCTTCATAATGAAACGGCGGTTGAATGAAACCCTTCCTTCGTAACAAGTACCCGTTCCGATCTCGACCGGAACCATCGAATGGTATGCTGCGACGAGTGCCGCTACGGCTCTTTCAACCATGTGATCCAGGTAGGCATGATCTTTTTCTGACCATGGACGCTCGACAACGGCGGGGCAGGCATGGTTATGCGTCGCACAGACCATGATGCACTCAGGGGGAATCGGGCACGCCTGACTGGCCTTTTCCCTAATCTTGAGCACATATTCACGTTCGACAATCACCACGTCAAGAGAAAGGAAGCCGATAAGGCACGTGTCGTCGCGAAACACGGCGGCATGTGCAAAAAGTGGGTCAACGATGGTGTCGACGGGTGACCAATACGTTCGAACAGGGAATGTCCGCGGGCTGATCTCCTCTTCGGCAAATCCCGCTTGCAGGTTCATGGATCTCCTTCGTGTCATGCGTTTGTGGTTGTAAATTGTCTGTCATTTAATTTGTCTCCGGACGTCATCATGATTCATTGTCCATGTTGAATTTCAACGAATACAAATCGGCGTCCTTCATCACGAAACGCAATCGGACGGGACATCCGGCAAGCCGCGAGACATCCGGGCTGCCGTGCCATTTCGCGGTTTTGGCGATATCGTCCCCGTACAGGTCGTAGGAATCCTCGACGCCATAATCCTTGAATGGTTTTCCGTTCTCGTCCTGGATTTCGACACGGATACCGCCCACGGCCGATGTGGCCATGTTCAGTTCCAGCGCCGATCCGCTGAAAAGAAATGGCGGCGTCACCATTTCGCCGCCGTCGTAACCGGCATGCACGGAAGCGAACCCGTCGAGCCGGAGCGTCGCCCGGACCAGGTGTTCCGATGTCTGCGCGAAATGCTGCGTGTAATAGAGCGATATTTCGGCGGGTCCGGTTTGCAGGATTCCCCAGGCGGCCTCGCCGTTGCGCGAACACCAGTTGGCCGGATCGGGGCCCGGCCGGAAGAAGCCTTCCATGAACGTCCGATCGTACCGATTGCCGCCGCGCGAGGTCATGAAGACGCCCTCGGATATGAAAAGGTGTCGCGGATCAATATCAAGCGCGGCGATTTGTTCCTTGGTCAACGGGGTATTCCTGCCGAGCACATAGCGTTTCGGGAATGCCGTATAGAGATGCGGCGCCCGGAAATAGGGCAGCGTTGCGTTGGTGTACAGTTCATCGGTGCGCACGTCGCCGAATTCCATCATGACCGGATCGCTCCAATGCAGGAAATCATCCGATGTGGCGCGGGCAATCGTACGGCGTCCCAGGAATATGCGCCAATCGGGCGTTTTGGAGTAGACCCGGTAGTAGGCGACAAAACACTTTTCGGTTTCACTCCAGAATGCTACATTATGCGAGTCGAAGGCGCCTTTGGTCAGGGCGGGTTCGTCCTGCATTTTTGACCAGCGCAACCCGTCAGGGGACGCAAACGCTTCCAGCGTCTTGGCGCCGGCCCCTTCATCGATGCCGAACGAAACCAGCGCCTTGTATTGCTGATCCGGCGGAACATTCGGACGCGGATCGCGGAACGGGGCGAAGGACGCGCGTCCCGGCATCACGATATTGTTGTCGCGGTTGCCCTGGTAGTCCACCAGCCCGAGGTCGGGCTTCTCCCAGGCGATGCCGTCGTGGCTTTCGGCGTAACAGATATGGAGCGGCGGATCGCCCGCTGCGCCTTCGTAGTCTTTGCCCTTGTTGGCGAGGTAATACAGTCGCATCCGGTCGCCGTCCTGAAAAACCGTGACATAGCGATTGAAGCGGCCTTCCCAGGGTTTGTCGAAAACCAGCGCGGTTTCGCGGGGAACCGGATGATGCAGGAGCAGCCGCGTTCCCTCCATGCGTTCGATCATGTATCGATCGATGAATAACTCCCTGCGGTCAGCAATGTTGATCATGGTTTCAATCCTTTTATCAGATCAGAATCTTAAAACCTTTTCACGCCAATCGGCCTTCTCAGCGAATGAAGAACAGGAAACCGGACAGGACGCGTTCATACGCGCCCATATCGACCTGCCCGCCGTGGGGTTGTATGCGTCGTACCCCTTGCAAATCACGGCTGCGGACATCGCCGGAATCGGTCATCCATGCTTGATTCAGGCCGGCATCAATGCAGGCTGAATCCTCGTGCAGTTGATAATCGCCCGCGACATAATCCTCGCGATAGTCACTGCCCGAATCGAGAAATAGCGGCGCGGTCTCGATATTGCCCGCCGTCCATCCCGTGATCGCGGGCGTCGTACAGGAGTAACTGAAGGTCGCCGCATCGACGGCGTAATAGTTGTCGTTGGTTCCCCCCGCCGATGCGCGGGCGGAATTATAATAGACAATACTATTACTGACGCTGCCGCCGCTGATCCCGCCGCCGAAGGTCGCGGAACGGTTCCAAGTTACCGTACAGTTATGCAGGGCAACATCGTCGGCGCCGCCGCCCAGGGCGGTGTCCCATTGGGTCCAGTTGCCGGTAATCAGCGAGCTGTACGCGCTGCCGCCGCGTAAACCGCCGCCGCGTAAACCGCCGCGGTTCCCGGTCACGA
>PWZG01000446.1 GCA_003567575.1 PVC group bacterium
ATGTGCCGGTGCCGCCGCCGCCTACTCCGTGATGTTTCTTGAAGGTTGATCATAAATCGGTGACATTTTAATGCTATTCAAAGTGCGATTCCAGCCTTGCAAAAGCTGGAATCGCACTTTCCTTTTAGGGGCGACGCATGCATAAACAGGTGAGGTTTTTGGGGGCTGCGATGATGGTCGCGGCACTACTGGTCGCGGGCTGCGCTACCGCGCCGCGGGATCAGCGCACAGCCGAAACGCGTGGAATGCGTGGTTTGACGCAACCGGTAGCTTTCAGCGATGAAATCAGCCGCGATCTCGTGCGCCAGACACGTGACTTGATCGCATTACAAGGAGAGGATTATCGGGTTGGCGCCGATGATGTCCTGGAGATCAGCATTTTCGAATGGGAAATGAGCGATCAAACAAAAACCCTTGATTTTCGTGTGTCGGAAACGGGTGTCATATCGTTGCCGGCCGTTGGCGTACTGGCGGTGGCGGACAAAACCGTGGCCCGGATTCAGCAAGACATCGAAACCGAATTCTCAAGACGCAATCTGCTGATCAATCCCCGTGTCAGTGTGCGTATCAAGGAATTTCGCAGTCGTCGCATTTCCGTCATTGGCGCCGTTAACGCGCCCGGTGTTTACGCGATCCACCAGAACGTGTCCACGTTGCTGGAGATGTTGACGTTGGCAGGCGGTCCCAGCTCGGGCGCAGGCGGCGTCGCTCATATTTTGCGTTATAAAGACCAAGACACCGATCCGGTGCGGATAACCGTCGATATCGAGGGATTACTGCATGAAGGGCGGATGGATTTGAATCCGGTACTCAAGGCCGGCGACGTGGTTCATGTGCCGCAAAGCCCCCTGATTTACGTATACGGCAATGTACGCCAGCCGGCGTAACGTACATCTTATCCGGCGCGCCGAGGACGGCGGGGAACAGGTGATAACTCTCGATTTTCGTGAAATTGAAAGAGGACGCGCTCCCAATCCTTACCTGCGCGAAGGTGATGTCGTCTTTGTTCCGCAGTCCGAGGGTAAAATTGTTATTTCGGAATTATGGAGTATCTTTCGCGGCATATTCACCTTTACTTATCGATTGGATGGGCGATGATGTCAGACGATGCAGATGCGTTGCCGCAGGATGCCGCGACCGAGATGGAGGAAAATTTGCATCTCTGGGATTACGTCCAGGTGGTGCTTATACGTTTGCCTTTGGCCATCGCTGTTTTTCTGAGCGTGATTTTTGTTGTTGCGCTGTATACGTGGACGCGGGTACCGCGTTACTCCGCTACAGCCAGAGTGTTGATCGAACGCGGAGCGGTCGATTTTACCGCCATTCGCGGTGTTTACGACCCCTTGTCGCCCGGATCGACACAGCGTGACTTCATACAGACACAGTCCCAGTTGATTACATCGCGTCCCATCCTTCAACGCGTTCTGGAAGAGACCGGCATGATCGCGGAACCGCCGTTTGCACAAAGCCGCGAACCGATCAGGACGTTGCAACGCATGATCGGCGTAAATCCTCTACGCAATTCCAATCTGATCGAAGTGTCTGTCATATCCGAAAATCCGCGGCGTGCGGCCGTGCTGGCTAACGCGGTGGTGGACGCCTTTTTGCGGCAATCGCGCATGCGACGTTCCGGTATCGCCGAGGAAGGATCGCATGAGTTGCGACGCAAGGCCGACGAACTACGTATGACGCTCGATGACGCAACCCGACAACTTCACGAGTTTATGGTCGACAACAAGATGGTGTCCTTTGAAGATGCGCAGAACATTGTGGTGCAGCGGTTACACGGTCTAAGCGATAACTTGACAAGGATGGAGCCGATCCGCATGCGCGCTGAATCCCGATTGCGATCCGCGGAACAGGCGATCGAGCGCGGGTTGTCGGCTGAAAGTATTCCCGATGTGCTGGAATCGCCGATCATACGCCAGTTGAAAATAGAAATATCTAATCTGGAACAAAAGAAATCGGAAATGCAGTTCCGATTGGGCGAGGGGCATACCCAGCTTCGCGGTCTCACGATTCAGATAGATAATTTGCGAACCCAAATGGCAATTGAAATCTCCCAGATTCTGGCCAAATTGCGCTTGGAATATGAACAGGCGCTCAACCAGGAGCGCCTCGTGCGAGAGGGTCTTGAACGCCAGGAAGAAGAGGTGATGCGCTTTAATGAATTGGCCTCGCAGTACAATATTCTTCGTAGTTCGAGAGATTCAATCCAATCTACTTACCAGAGTATTGTCAGCCGGATTGAAGAACTTGACATCAACCGCATGAGTGGTCAAGGAGATTATGCGTTCATCGATTATCAGGCGGAACCGCCGCGCGATGCTTCGTGGCCGTCTAAGAAAATGAACATGATGGTCGCAATTTTTTTCGGTGGCTTGCTTGCGGTAGGCACTTGTTTCTTCCTGGATTACATGGATATTACGATTAAGGGTGAAACGGATATCCGTCGACTACCCGGCGGCAATATCCTCGGCGCGGTGCCGTCGGTGGATATCGAATCCGAGAACGTAACCAATCCGGACTTCCTGGCGCTCGAAAAACGGCATAGCCATTTTGCTGAAGCGTTTCGTTCGGCGCGCACGGCGCTGGCGTTCAGCATTTCCGGCAAGCCGTTGCGCAGTCTGGTGGTTTCCAGTTCAATGCCGTCGGAAGGAAAATCGATTTGTGCGATCAACCTGGCGATCGCGCATGCTCAGACCGGTAAACGAACCCTGCTGGTCGATGCCGATATGCGGAAACCGCGTTTGCACAAGACCTTCGAGTGCGATTCGGAAAACGGGTTGACGAACCTGCTCGTTGCCGACGAACTGCGCCCGGACGACGTTCAAGCGCATGTCTTCAATACCAAGATCGATAATCTGGATTTGCTGCCGTGCGGGCCCGTGCCGCCGAATCCGGTCGAATTGCTGGATTCCAAACGGTTTCACGAATTCCTCGCACAGTGTTTAACGCATTACGAATTGGTGTTGTTCGATTCGCCACCCAGTGGGTCGCTGGTGGATTCGCTGGTCATCGGCAAAGCCGTCGACGGTCTGATTATGGTGGTTCGGACCTTTGTTACGCCCAAGGCGATTCTTGAACATACCTTGCAACAGTTGATTAATGCCCGCGTCAGAATACCCGGAATCATGATGAATAATGCCGATATGCCGCAAGGCACCTATTATAACTACTACTACTACGGTCGCTATGGCCGGTATGGTTATTACCAGCATTACTACCATTCCCAAGCCGATACCGAGTCGACGGCCGGGAAACGGCGCCGCTGGTTCAGTAAACCGTCCCGTTCAAGCGGTCAGCCGCGGGCATGATCGACCTGCATGCGCACGTGTTGCCGGCGATCGACGATGGCCCGCGCGAAGTTGATGAAGCAGTTCGGATGTGCCGCGATGCGGACGGCGACGGCGTGCGGGTAATTGTGGCGACACCGCACTTGTTTTGCGGGATCGGTACGGATGATCTTTCCCTTGTCCGGCAGGCGACGGATCGGTTGCGCGCGGCGATCGAACAGCAGGAAATCGCCTGCCGGTTGCAATACGCCGGCGAAGTGCGGCTGGTAGAAGATTTGCTCGAGCGTATTCAGCAACATAAGATTCCGTTTTACGATGACAAGCGGCGCTACCTGTTGATCGAAACACCGCCTGTCGGCGACGTTTCGGATTTGCTTAAACATATTGTTTTTCAATTGCGTTTGCGCGGGATGGTGCCCGTTATCGCGCATCCTGAACGGGTTGAGATGTTTTTA
>PWZG01000303.1 GCA_003567575.1 PVC group bacterium
CTCGTGAGCGCTACGCACACGACCGTGGAGATTCGGCTGCGGTTGAACGCGTCGCACTGCACGACGAGCACCGGGCGCCGGAAGCCCGGCTCAGATGCAGACGGCGCGGCGAGGACCGCCCACCAGACCTCACCCTGGGCGATCACCAGTCGCTGCGCGCGACGGCGCGGCGCCCGGCACGATCGACGAACGCGTCGATGGTCGGGTCCTCCACCACGACGGCGTCGAGCGCAGCGGTCACGGACGATGGCTCGCCCCGCGCCACGAACTCGCGCAGAGCCCGGCTGTAGAGCTGGCTCCTCGAGTGACCAAGCCTGCGCGCGAGGCGATCGGCGTCCTCGAACACATCGTCGGGAATGGAGACGGCAGTCTTCATACCCGGAGTATTGCGACACCACGCCTACGCCACCTGGCTCCTTCGGTAGATCGTCACCACGCCGTCGGCCCCGACGATCAACCCTGCTCCACGAGCGTCGCCCGAAAGTGCGAAAGTGCTTGAAGGACGGCCGCCCGTCGAGAAGCGGGAGCAGCTGCTCGCCGATGATCGTGATGACCGGGCTCTTCCGGCACTGCGCGAACGCGTCGTCCGACTCGCACTCGCCGTACACGAAGAATCGTCGGTCGTCCCCCGGGAAGAGGAACCACTCGTACCGTACGCAGCCGGCGCAGGTCCGCGCCTCGTCCACCACGTGCCGTAGCACATGCTCGACGCGACCAGCGTCGTCGTGTTTCGCCGTGCCGGACACCTGAATCACGACGTCGGCCAGCGACGAGCTCCGCTTGCTGCGCAGCACGTCGAACGCGTACTGCCAGCGTCCGATGCGCGCGTAGGTCTTCGGTGACACCCCCACGCCACTTCGTAGACTCCTCTCCAGCTGTCGCCGGCTGACACCGAGACCACAGGCCAACGTGTCGATCGGTACACGGCCGTTCCTCAGGTGGAGTGCGCCGAGCGAACGACGGCGTTGGTCGGGTGCACCGTTCGCGACAGCCGTCGTCTCCGTGAGCCGTACTGCGCCACATCTCTTCGGCATCGCCATGGGATCGGCCGGCATGCCATCCGAGGCGCCGTTGCATTCGTCCATCCGTGGCGCCGGCAGCGCCGATCGTGCTCCCAGTCAGTGCCATCACGCTCACCGCGGTCGCGGACGACGCCAACGGCGTGCCACGCGTCGAGTTCCTCGACGGCGACACGGTCGTCGGCCTCGCCGAGAGCGAGCCGCACACCGCACACGGTGACGCTCCCGGCCGTCCGCAGGCTCCACGCGTACCGAGCGCGTGTGATCGACCGGGCGGGCAACGCGGCAGAGACGACGGCGGTCGACCTGCCGGTGTACGTGCGCGAGATGCTCACGCGGCCGAGCGACGCGGCGCTCGACGGCTGCGTGGTGGCCGGCTACGAGTTGGCGCTATACCAGCGGCGCTTCGACGTCCCGTCCTGCACGTACGTGACGAGTTACGAGATCCTCCACTTCTACAGCTTCGACAGGTCGCCCTGGCCGAGTGCCCTGGTCGAGGAGGCCACACTGCGGTTCCACCGAGCACCGCACTCGAACCACCGACGACGCGCTCGTCAGCGCCGCCGCATGTCCACATCCTCGAACCGCCGCACCGCCTCGCCGACCCCGTCCTCCGCACGCAGCCGCTCACCGAGCGCGCAGGCGCGGCTGCGCATGTCGTGGTCGGAAACGGAGGTACGCAGTGCCGCCGCGAGGCGCGCACGGGTGAGCCGGCGGCGAGGGATCGGCTCGGGTCCTACGCCGAGCTCGGCAATGCGCGACCCCCAGAAGGGCTGGTCCATGGTGAACGGAACGACCGTCACCGGTACGCCGGCCCGCAACGACGCACCCGTGGTACCCGCGCCGCCGTGGTGCACGATCGCCGCTACCCGCGCGAAGAGCCACTCGTACGGTACCGCGTCGATCGCGAAGACGGCGTCGTCGGCCTGGCCCACCTCGAGGCCGCCCCAGCCCGCGAGCAGGACGGCGCGCACGCCGGCGTCGTTGGCGGCGCCGCGCACCAGGTCGGCGAGGTGGCCAGGGTCGGCGCCGACCATGCTGCCAAACCCGATAGAGACGACCGGCGGTCCGTCGGCGGCGACGAATGCTGCGAGGTCGGACGGCGGCGCCCATCCCTCCGCGGGCGCCAGCGTCCAGTAGCCGGTCGTGTGGCGGCGGCGTCGCCCTTCGTCCGGCACGCGCACGACGGCGGGACTGAAACCGTACAGTACGCCGTGGTGGAGATGCGCACGCGGCGCGTGGCGCAGCCCGAGCACGGTGCGTCGCGCGCGCCGGATCGGCGCCGCCATCGAGCCCCAGAGCACCGCCTCCGAAAGCCGGTGGCTTGCCCGCCGCATGGCCGGTCCCAGCCGTGCCGGTACCCATGGCGCGAGGACCGCCGGATAGGCGTCGGTCGGTTGCCCGATAGGCTGCAGGTGCGCCTCGATGAACGGCACAGAGAGCGCCTCCGCGACCGCGAGGCCGGTGCCCATGCCCCCGATGCCGCCGGCGATCAGCTCCGCACCCTCGCACCCCGCCAGGGTCTCGCGCATCCACGCCTCCATCACGGCGGGCAACTGGCGCGCCGCGAAGACGAGGCTCGCGACCGCTCCACGTTCGGCCGCGCCGCCAGAGTCACGCACCACCGCCTGGACGTCGCCCGAGAGGGGCGCGACCGGAATGCCGACGTCACCGAACATGTGTGCGAGCGGCGCCGGCGCGACTGCACGCACGTCGTGCCCGGCGGCGCGTAGCCCGAGGGCGAGTGCGACGTACGGCTCGACGCCACCGCGGGTGTCGTTGCACACGAAGGCGATTCGCATACGGGACCTCTCGGCTCTTTGCAACGAACAGTTGCAATCACGAGTGTAGCACTACGCGGGCCGCGCCCCGTCGCGGCCTGTCGCGGCCTGTCGCGCGCCGTCGACCCCGTCGAAGCCCGGTAGCATCTCGCATGGCCCGAACGACGCCCCCACGCCGCCGTGACACGGGACGACCTCGCGGGCAGCACGTGACCGACGCCGTGCTCGAGGCGACCCTGGCAGAGCTCGCGACGGCGGGCCTCGAGGGCACTCGCATCGAGCGCATCGCCGAGCGGGCGCAGGTCCACAAGACCACCGTCTACCGTCGTTGGCCTACGCGTGAGGCGTTGATCGCGGCCGCCCTCGAAGGTCTCGCCGTCGACACGATGGCGAACGCTCCCGACACCGGCAGCCTTCGCGGCGACCTGATCGGCCTGCTACGACCCGTGGCCACCTTCCTTGGTCGGGCCGAGGGTCGCGCGGTCGCTCGAGCTGCCCTCGCGGCGCCAGCCGAACCGCACGTCGCCGAACTCGCCGCCCGAAGCCTCGAAGGCCCCGCGGCCACCGCGATCGAAGCGCTCGTGGCCCGGGCACGGGCGCGCGGCGAATGGCGCGGCGGCGCCCCTGTCGACCTGGTGCTCCCAACGCTGGTCGGAGCGCTGCTGCACCGCACGCTCCTCGAGCACGCCGACACCGGGGCAGCGTGGCTCGAGGACGTGGTCGACCTCGTGGTGAGCGGTGTGGCGCCACGCGAGCACGCGTGAAGACTCGCGGCGATGCCGACCGTGCGCGTGGCGCAGAGTTGTGCTGCGACACCCACACGTGCAGCGCGGAGAAGGGATCGTCGAGCAGCGTCGTGTGCAGGGCGAAGCACGGACGACACCTGATGCCCGGCCGTGCGGGCGCTGCCGCCGTTCCCTCGGCGACGCGCCCTACC
>PWZG01000064.1 GCA_003567575.1 PVC group bacterium
TCAGCAATGATCTCATCCTGATATTTCATATGTATCCTCCGGAAGCAGTTCTTGCGGTGTGCAGATCTCTGGACATCTATATCCGGCCACTGCGCAGATGGATCTGACAATCGGCTTAGTCCGAATGGATAGACGCCCCACCTACACCGTACTCGTACACGTACTCGTACACGCAACTCTCTGTTTTTAAGCATATTCCAGATTGGGGTGTACGAGTAAACCCACAAATTGCCTGTCCCTAATTCAATCCTGAACCCTGAACCCAAAAGTTTATTTTGTAAGTTACGCGTGAGCTTTCGACGCGGCAACGCGGCGATAAGTTCGACGCGTTGTTTGTTGGGCGCTCGTTGCGCTCGCGGCGAACCGTCGGACCCAATTGCGCTGATCTTCGGTATCGGGGACTGGGCGCCCCCTGAATCGCTGAATTCTTGCGAATGCCGAATCCGGGCACTCGCCGTTCTCCGAGAGAACGGAGGCAGCAATCAGAGTGGCTCTGCCGATCCCCTGTCGGCAGTGGACGAGCACGGTTCCTCCGGCGTCCAGATGGTGACTCAATTCCTGCACCGTCCGTCGAAACTGAGAGGGCGACGACGGGACGCCTCTGTCGGGAATAGGGACAGGGACAAACCGCAGGCCATGCCCCTGACAGGCGGCGTCTTCCCCGGCGAGATCAAGTTCTGCTTCTTCCGCGGGAGTCAACGCTGAAACGACATAGTCTACGCCGCACGTCCGCCAGGCCTTGACCTCGTCATCCAACCAATCGCCGCCCCGTGGCCGGGGTGAGATTCCGAGCCTACCCCGGGGCAGGCCACCAATCCAATATATATCAGTCTTCATGGGAAATCAGATCCATCATCTCGTTTCTCTATCACTTCGCGAGGCAAAGTATCAACCGCGAGTCCCCGCATCTTCAGGACGGCGATCCGGTGATGGCCATCCAGCATCGTTCCATCCGGCCTTGTCTTGAGCGCGCCGGCCATTCCGGGGCGTAGCGATTCGACGAGCACGCGTGTTTCCAAGGCGTTGAACTTGTCCAACTTCAACTGGATGATAAGCGTTTCACTGTGCAAAGGTCGCAAGGGCGGTCCTGGTTCGGCGTCATTCATGCCACATACTTTACCCCTTGGCTGTGCAGATGTCAATTGCTTGCCTGCGCAACGCCGCGCCTCAGCCTGAGCGCGAATAGGCTGCTGGCGCTTGTTCAAGTAAGCCGCTACGCGGCAGTTTTCTTTTAAAAGCGCTCATGGCATAATACCGAGTTGTCAGGCCGGTATCTTCCACCCGACAAGGATTTCGCATTTACGCGAAACATAAGGAAGATGCCATGAGCAAAGCATTATTATCACAATTAAAGGCGTAAATTGCCTGTCCCTTAATTCTTTTCACAAATTGCCTGTCCCTAAATCCCTAATTCCGCGGAGGGAAATGCAGGGCATTGCAAAACATATCATACCGCGTTTCGCGGGATGATATATTCGCGTATTTCGCGTCTTTCGTAGTTAACACCTCTTTTCTTGAAATCATTCTGTCCAAAATCATTCTGTCATAATTCTTCAAAAACCCGCGCCCATCCGCTGGATCCGCCTGATATAGGCAGAATGATTAAGGACAGAATAATTTTCGGAAAAGAAATAAATTTTTGCCGCAATGTTCCGGCTGTATTTTCTTGAAATTATTCTGTCCAAAATAATTCTGCCCTAACTCTTCAAAATGCTTGCCCATCCGCTGGGTCCGCCTGATATAGGCAGAATGATTAAGGACAGAATAATTATGGGATCATGTCGCCAAATCGTCTGTCCCTAATTCCCTCTACATCACACGAGCCGGCCGGCCCACAATTCCCGCAAAAATGTCTGCCAAGGCAGCAGCTCGATACCATTGGGCATGCGACGGGGTTCGCTCTCCCGGCAAACCAGGATGCGCTTTCCGACCGCTTGTTCCTCTGATAAAACCTGCAATGGCCGCGTATCGATTTCGTGAATGCGAGTGGAGGCTTTGACTTCGATCGCCACATCCATCTTCCCGAGGATGAAATCGACTTCCAACCCGGTGCTGGTGCGCCAATAATGCAGTTCCAGTTCCGGTTGACGATAAGCCTGATATGCCTTGAGTTCCATTAAAAGCCATTGCTCGAAGGATTTTCCGAACTCGGAGGTTCCCGCCCGCGGCGTCCGTCGTGCCAGAAAATTCGACACCCCCACGTCGAAAAGATAGAACTTCTCCGTTTCGATCAACCGGCGATTGACCGCTTTGCGCCATGGCGGCAGCCGGAACCCGAGCAACGTGTCTTCCAGAATCTGAAAGTAGCCACGCACGATCTTGGCGCTTACGCCGGTTTCGCGAGCGACATTCGTGTAGTTCAACAATTCGCCTGAGGTCAAGGCCGCGACCCGCAGGAACTCGGCAAATGACGGCATGCTTTGCACCATTGCCTCCGATGCAATCTCCTCCTTCAGATAATCGCCGACATAAGCCCGCAGATCCATGATCGGGTCTGGCGATAGAAAATGGGATGGCAACAAACCCGAAATCATGACGGATTCCAGCGCGAATCCCGTTGTCTCCTGGTGCGTTAGCGGTTGCATTGTATAGCGCCAGGCTCTTCCCCCCAGCATATTGGCATGTCGCCGCTTGAGCTTTCTGGCGCTTGATCCGGTCAAAAGAAAGGATAAACCCCGGTTCTCAATCAACCAATGCACCTCGTTAAGCAATTCCGGCGCCATCTGAACTTCATCAATGACAATTAATTGACGCGAGTCGGCATAGCGTTCCCGCAGAAGGGAAGGACGGCTCACGTAATCGGCATAGACATCGCTCTGCAACAGATCGATCAAATGATGCGGTTGGTTCAAAGCGGTTCGCAACCAGAACGATTTGCCGGTTTTGCGCGGTCCCCATAAAAAGGCGGACCTTTTCGGCGGCAACCTGATATTCAAAATCCGATTCGTTATGGACTTCATGGCATCACTTTTTGCGGATAATGTTTCCATAGGGGTCATAATATCCGGATAATATTGCTAAGTCAAGCCGAATATCGTAAAAAATGGCCAGTAAATTTTCGGCCCGCAATTGGGGTAGTGCGTGTCGGATGCGGCCGTGTGTCGCGTTTCGCGTCTTTCGTAGTTAACGCCTCTTTTTCTTGAAATAATTCTGTCCAAAATAATTCTGTCGTAACTCTTCAAAACCCGCAGCACCGGCCGCTGGGTCCGCCTGATATAGGCAGAATGATTAAGGACAGGGCAACCTGGAGATGGTTGCGTATCGAGGAGGAAGCCGGCGAAAGTCGGAACAAGCCTCTCTGGGTAAGGTCTAGTCAACCGCCCAGTAGTGAAAAGACTGAAACTCGAAAGGAGCAAAGGTTAAAGTAACGAGTTCGACGAGGTGAAGGGTGTACGCCCTGAATCTGACCCGCAGCCCCGAGAAAAATAGTATTGTGGGAGCGAGCCGATCTTATCTGTCCGAGAGCAGGCCATGAGGTGGCGCGATAAAGACGAGCGCGAAGCCTTCCCCCCGGGGTCTAAGACAGCATCGAGTCGAACAACGATAGGCAAGTAACCAGGCGAGCGACGATCACGGGCTCTTGGGGAATCGACCGCAAAGGAAGTACCCGAGTACTTCGTTCAATGTAAAAAGAGGACGAAGGATGGCAACGTCGCGAGTGATGGGAACCGGTGTACCGCAATGGTCTAGCGATGAGGCGGCCAACCACCGCTGAGTGAA
>PWZG01000396.1 GCA_003567575.1 PVC group bacterium
CCGATATTTTGAAACCGGGCGATACCCTGTATTTGGCCACCATGGCGGATTGTTTAAGCGATGTATTGGCACTGTTCGTACCGCCGGAACGGCTCAAACCGATTCGGGATGTAACGATATTCGGCGGCGGTTCCATGGGATTTTACCTAGCGGAAATGCTGGAACAAATCAAGATGAACGTAAAAATCATCGAGCCGGATACGCAGCGCGCCGCGCTCTTGGCCGACCGGTTGAGCACAACGTTGGTGTTATGCGGGGAACCGGCCGAACAGGGTATATTCGAGGAGGAAAAAATAGCCGATTCGGATGCGTATATTGCCGTGACGCCAGATCAAGAGGACAACCTGATCGCGGCGTTGTACGCAAAATCGTTCGGTATCCGCCTAGCTGTGGTCGCCCTTTTCCGGGCGCATCTTGCGCCACTGGTGCAACGTACGGGAATCGATACGATCGTCTTGCCGCAACAGGTCGCCGTTGGTAAAATCCTCGAGCATGTGCGCTCCGGCAATGTCTCTTCCGTGATTGTAATGGAACAGCACGGGATAGAAATCATTGAAACGCGTGTCCCCAAAGGATCGCGTTTGGTCGGGCGTTCGTTGCGCCAGCAGCGGATGCCGCACGGCACCCTGTTGCTGGCTTGTCAACGCACCGATGATGAAACGTTTATCCCGGATGGCGACACCAAGATCATGGCGGGTGACCGGATCGCGATGATATTACACCAACAGGATGTGCCCAAAATTGACGCCATGCTGCGCGCCGGCCGGTACGGGTTGTGATATGACACCGGAACTTACCGCATGAAAATTCGCCTGATTTTAAAATTGCTGGGTGGCGTAAACCTGTTTCTTTGTGCATTTATGATTCCGCCGTTCCTGTTGGCGGTTGTCGAACGCGATGGATGGCACGCGTTTGCGTGGAGTCTTGTGATCGGCATGCTTTTTTCCGGTTTGTTGCTGTGGCGTTTTCGCGACGTACAAGGCGAAATCCGGGTGCGTGAAGGGTTTCTGCTGGTAACCCTGGTCTGGTGTCTGTCCGCCTTGTTCGGTGCCTTACCGTTTTATTTCAGCGGTTATTTCGGATCGTTTACCAATGCCGTTTTCGAATCCGTCTCGGGATACACGACGACGGGCGCCACGGTGCTGGCCAGGGTATCCACGGTGCCGCGCGGCTATCTGCTTTGGCGTTCCATGATCCAATGGTTGGGCGGGATGGGGATCGTTCTGCTTTCGCTGGCCGTCATGCCACTGCTCGGATTCGGCGGAGTTCAGTTGTTCAAAGCCGAAGTGCCGGGACCGTCGGTAGAGCGTATCCGACCGCGTATTCGTGTCACGGCAACACTGTTGTGGTGGGTTTACGCCTTACTCACCGTCGCTGCCGCGCTGTCTTTGATGGTGGCCGGCATGCCGGTATTCGATGCCGTTTGTCATGCCTTCACCGTGATGGCGACCGGCGGCTTCTCGACCCATGACCAGGGGATTATGGGATATCAAAACCCGGCCATAGAAATCGTGCTCATCGTTTTCATGCTGATGGCCGGCATCAATTTCGTCCTGCATTATCAAGCCTTGACCGGCCGCTGGAAGGCATACGCCAATAACGAAAATTTTCGCTGGTATATCGGTTTGTTACTGGCGCTTTCCGTGGCCGTCACCGCGTTGTTGATCGGGCACGGACTGGAGGATACGTTCCTTGCCACGATTCGGCATGCCGTGTTTCAAGTCGTATCGCTGATGACAACGACAGGGTATCATTCTGCCGACTTCGAAGCCTGGCGTCTGATCGCGCCGGCGGTATTCATGTTGCTGATCACGGCAATGTTTTTCGGCGGCATGGCCGGATCGACCGGCGGCGGCATGAAAACCGTACGCGTTGTAACGCTCCTTAAATTAATGCGCAATGCCTTGGTCAGCCTGATTCATCCCCGTGCCGTGCTCCGATTGCAGTCTAATGGAATCACGCTGACGGAACGACGCATCAACATGATGATCGCGTTTATGGGCTTGCATTTGATGGTCTTTCTGGTCGCGTCAATTATCATGGCGGGAATGGGACTGGATATCGTTTCGGCGCTATCCGCAACGGCAGCCAGTTTGAACAATATCGGTCCCGGATTCGGTATCGTGGGGCCGCTCGATAATTACGCCGCGATTCCCACTGCCGGGAAATGGGTTCTGGCGATTGTCATGATTATCGGCCGTTTGGAACTGTTTACCGTCCTGGTGCTGCTGATCCCTGACTTCTGGCGCCGCTGATTCCGTCAGGCGCATACCAGTTCATAAACCCGGCGGCACCAGTCGATCACCCGCGCGACATCGCCACGTACGGTACTGACATCCTTCATGATGAACTCGCAGGGCATGCCCTGCGAGCGCGCCAGCCGGTCGCGAATATCCTGTTCGGCGCGATCGCCGTTGAACCGGTCTTCCGCCAGGATGGCGGGGCTGGGTTTATGACTGAAAACGTAGGGACGGGTGGCGCCGGCGACGGTTTCAGCCACATCGCACCAAGGACTGATCGAAATCTTTCGCAGCCGGGGTACTTTGTCCAGAATCTCCATTTTACGATGTAACGGCTCACAGCAACCGTAATAGTTCAATCCGCAGCGCGCCATGACCTCGATCTCGTAACGCAAGGCGAATTCGTCATGCATGGCGGGGGATACCTCGCTGAAAATCTGCGGGGTTGCGCCGCCCCACTGGTCGATCGGCCGCCAGCATCCGGGAACGGCATCCGCTTGCGGCAGGTCGGCGGTATAACCGGCGCCGCCGGAGCCGACGCGCGGCGCCGGTCGCGGATCATCCAGCAGATCAAGTTGGGTAAACTGGTCCATTCTGGAAAGAAAAGCATCGGTATAGCGGCGCATCAGAGCGTGGATATAGTCCGGCCGCTCGACCAGATCGATCAACGCCTCGGTCACGCCGGTCCAACGAACAATCTGGTCCCAGGCCGTAAAAAAATGGGCACGTACGCCGGCAGGACGGACCGACAGAATATCACCGAAAAGTTCTTCATGAAACGCAAGGTTGCGGGCGGTGGCCTCGGCATCGTATTCGACACGGGGCAACTGGATGCTCTCGATATCCGAAAAATCGCGGATGACGGGTTCATAGTGATGCGATTGAATGGGCGATGCACCCTGTTCAATCCGCTGTTCGTCGATTACCGGACCGAAATCAGCGCCGCGTACCGTTATTCCAACATGGAAAACATTCTCGACAACCTCGTCGCACGGCAGATTGGCGGCGACAAACAATTTACGGCGAAACGCGCGCTCGATCTCGCGGCAACGTTTGTCAGCGCAGACCGGGCGCAGGGCATCCACCTGATCCTCGAATTCACCCCATGGGATTTCCGTGATCCATACCATCGGGCGCCGCGGCTTCAAATCGTTGAGCGCGGTCCAAAGCGCGATTTTTTCCTGTTGAACCGGTTGTTGCGCCAGAACAGCCAATTGCGCCGCCAAACGGCGTATGATGTCGCGGTCAGTATGCTTTTGCATGGTCGCACCTCCAAGGGTAACCTTCACTTCGCCAAGCCGCGCCGTAGCCCGAAGGGCGAAGGCGGGTCGTTTGCTTTCAGAGACATGATATCAGGCCACAAGCGGTCGTTCAATGTCATTTTTTCGGGTCTTCCGCGGAATCCGTGGGTAGACGTGATCTCTTGTGGATGCCGGTAACCATAGCAACCATAGGGGTCACGTCTCAACATTCGATTGC
>PWZG01000566.1 GCA_003567575.1 PVC group bacterium
CATAGATCAAGCAATCAAGAAGGCGGAAGCGGAGACGAAACGGGCGCGGGACGTTGCTGCGTTCGCGAGTGAATTTGCCGCAACCTCAAGAATGAACCAGCACTGGCCATGCGAACAGCTATTCGCTGGGTTGGGCTTCGACGCGCGAAGCCGCCGCGCCATGACGGAGTACTATTTCGAATACCGCGGCAAACGCGAGATCAGCATGCGCGATCTCATGGATGCGCTGATCCCGCGGCTGACCGGACGGGAGAAAGAGGGCGACCTATACGCTGTGCTGCCGGCATACATGATCCGCAATATCGGAAAGTATTCTTACACGCATATGATCACACAACTCAACCGGCTCGACCTGGGTCTCGTGTTCCGGTTGGAGTGGGAGGAGCGTAAAGCGATCTTGCGCGCCTTGTTCGCGCGTCGGGGATTGGATACGATGGCAGCCGTACTTGCGGAGGTGCGCGCGAGTTAGAGTCGATGCGATGGGATTTGCGACACGGGTTATTGGGCATCGCCTGATCCGGCTGAGCGCCGACGGGAGTACCGCGAAAAGATCAAGAGCCTGTTGCGCAAGGGCGTAGAGGAAACCGGGCGGGAGCGTTTACATGACGCACTGGCGGCGGGCGGCGAGGCATTTCGAGACAAGATCAAGCGGTTGGCCGGCGGCGGCGTTCGTGAGACACGTGGGAAGCGGGATCTCCGGCGGCGAGCGTCCTTCGCTGATGTGGTCAGGGCCGTAGAGCAGGTCAAAGGAGGGATGTACGCGGAATTCGTCAATCGTAGAGGCGACTGGGGGACGCCGTTGGTGATGTGGCTGGCCCGGCGCTGCTGCGGGATGAAGCTGCGGGAGATCGGTGCCGCGCTCGGAGGGAAGGATTATGCCGCCGTGAGCGATCGGCTGTGCCGTTTCGAGCGCCAGATCGCAGTCAACAGGAAGCTGGAAAGAGTGTGCAAGGACGCAATGCTAATCTTGAATCTTGAGATATGACCCCAATAGCGTGAGATATGACCCCAATAGCGTAAGTAGTCGGTTCTCTCACGAGCGAAATCCGCCGCCTTATTCTCGGAAAGATGTCCTTCACGGGTCCTTTGCAGGCTGGCAACCCTGCTGTCGTGCCGGCATACACCGAAACCGGTCATTCCGGTCGTGCAAATATAGGTATCGATGCCGGCGTCGATCGCTGGCTTGGCTCTTACCCCGAGCAGATCCGTCGCGGTAGTCCCTTGGCACAACCTGCCGGTGTCGCCGCTGTCACTGTCGAATATGACTGTGCGCCGACGGGACATGGCTGTCCGTTTCAAGCTCTTGATGTTTCGTGTCACATTCATGTTTTGCATTCCTTATCGTGGGCTAACACGAATGCAATGACGCGCAAGGAATAGCCGTGCGAAGCGCGGCTATTCCTTGTCGCTGTCAATTGCCTTGTTGGCAGATTCATCCAGATTGGCGACCAGATAATGGCTGAGTGTTTTCAGGAGGCGTGCGTGACGATCAAGCGCGACTCTGCCGATCGTTCCAACAATTTTCTGATTCGGCAAGACGGCGCTCAAGCCGAATGACGGAACTTGAAAGGATCCCGGAATCCGCGAAGTCCGTGTCGTCCTTCGAGATGATGTCGTCGAATTCCGGTACCGCCTGATGAATTTGGGTGCTGATGCCGCAGGCGAGGTAATCGCCAAAGGGCGGTAGTTCCCGAAGCAGGAGCGCTGGGCGGGGTTTCGTTGCGCCGTCTGCCTGAGGCAGGGGTGTCAGGATGACGTCACCTTCCTTCATGCGCCGTAACCTGGGTTGGCCTCTCGGACCATCGAAGAGGTGTATTCTGGTTCAGAATCTCCGTATGCGCTGCGCAGCGACTCCGATGAGCCGTCAAGCCACTGCTGCCTCTCTGCGTCCGCGTTTGACGATTCAGTGACCACCACGAACACGTTGCCGCCGCGGCAGGCGGCAATGGGGCTGGCTAATTCCAAATGCGTGGAATCCAAGACTCTCGCTTGAACAAGTATCATTCTACTCACCTCCGTTATTAAAGAAGCTACCACAAACAAGCTGTCAGATCAAGTCTGCCAACGTCGAGGCAGTGGGTTCGGCGCTTTAGCGACGATACCCACAAGCCTACTCGTTTGAGACTTGTTTTCATTTTACCTGCGAACGTTGCGGATCAGGCGCGGCTATAGGCCGTCGCGTGCATCCGGCGGTGTTATGTGATTCCTCACTGTTGTTCTCCCTGCCGCACTTGTGATCGCACAAGGTGTTCCTGAATGCGCATACGCATTTGTGTTTGTACACGAGAGGTGGCTTGGTCATCGACAATATTGCGGGTTTCGTCGGGGTCGCGTTCAAGGTCGAACAGACAATAGGGATGTCCTTCTTTGTTCACGAACAACTTCCACTGCTTGTCCATGTACATGATTTCGCCTTTTAGCTGTGATATCGCAAAAGGTCTGTGCTCTGTCCCGGGGAACTTGATAACAGGACACAGGGACTGTGCGAATTGCGTATGTGCTATTGTGCCGCCTGCCAACTCGACAAGTGTCGGTCCAATGTCGAACCATTCAGTTAGACAATCGGCAACTGTGCCGGATCTGTTGCTTTTCAGCGTATCGGGCGTTCGCACCAGGAGTGGTACGCAGACCGCGCCGTTCAAGAACGTCTCTTTATAGATCAACCCGTGATCACCATTCATTTCTCCATGGTCGGAAGAAAACACAATTACCGTGTTGTCCAACTCGCCTCGTTCCTCGATGACTCGCAATATATCCCCAATCTGAGCATCTATCAGCGACACATTTCCGGCGTAGTTAGCACGCATGGATGCGACATCCTCTGCTGCAAGCTCCGGTGCATTCTTTATGCGCCTGTCCAAAATGCCACGCGGCTGACGGGGCTGGATTTCAGGTTTGGGAGTTGGCTTTGGCATGTCGCTGGGATCGTACATGCTGGCATAAGGCTCTGGCGCATCCCAAGGTTCGTGTGGACCACCAAAACTAACCCAACAAAACCAGGGCTCAGGTCGGTCATACTCTTGCAGGTACTTCTTCGCCCGTTGGCCAACATACACATCAGCGTATTCTTCAAGGGGGAGGACAGAGGGGCGCACCATGTGAGGTTTGCTTGCAAACCGCTCCCGATAATCTTCCTGGTATGCCTTCCACAGGCCTGCTTGCTGCCAACGTTCCGTCATGTGGCTTAGCACGTGAGCGCTGGCGCGAGGTCCGCCAATTTCATCAACATCATCCAGACCGAAGGCTTGGAGCAGGTGTTCCCGATCCCGCAGATCACCTTCGTGGCGATGTAAGTGCGTCTTGCCGAAAAGGCTGGTTCTATATCCGGCATTCCGGATCGCTTGCATCCATGTGGGCGCATCTGCTCTCATATCGTGCGGTAGGTTTTGCCAGATGCCAGTGTTATGCGGATACAGTCCAGTTGCCAGCGACACCCTCGCTGGGATGCAGACCGGAGAGTTCGTCACGCAATTAGAAAACCGAATACCTTCCGCCGCGATGCGATCAAGGCTAGGAGTGTTGACCCATCCACCGCTGCAGCCAAGGGCATCCCAGCGATGCTGGTCGGTCATGATGAAAACGATGTTGGATCTATTCATTGTTTTTCTCTCACAGAACGCCCACATTGAGGGTTTTGGCGCGCTAGCGACAAATACCCTCCGATGTGTTGTTCGACGATCTTCAGGCGATCAAGGCTTCAACCTCGGAGGGTATC
>PWZG01000125.1 GCA_003567575.1 PVC group bacterium
GGCGGCAGATGGTTTCGCATGGATTCGGCCAGGCGCCGGGCAACGTTCCTGGCCGACCCGAAGGTAGCGTGTAAACGGAAGCCCGAATGGCCGAAACCGGAATGACGAACAGTCTGGTAAAAGGCGTGTCGCCTTGTTTTTAGCTTAGGTATTTCGTCATTCCTTCGTGCTTGGGTATTTGGGTATTTCGTCATTCGTCATTATACTCAACATCGCGCAGGGATCAAGCGCCGTGACACTGAAATACCGACGGAAGTGATATGCGCCCCGGCGAGCGGGTAAAGATTAATTTCTCGCCGCTATGTCAAGCGCAGCCAATGCTGCCGGGAACGGCGACAGGACGCGGCGCAATACGCCCTGGGTTTGCGCGATGCATAAGCCATAGTTCGTGATGGGGACGCCGGCCGCCCGTGCACGATCGAGCCGCGACAATACCTCGCGCCGGTTTTGCATGCATCCACCGCATTGAATCACCAGCCGGTATCCCGCCAGATCAGCGGGAAAATCGCGGCCGGCACAATGCTCGATATTCAAGGCCGCACCGGTATATTGTCGCAACCAGCGTGGAATTTTCACACGCCCGATATCATCCTCGAGCGGATGATGCGTGCAGGACTCCGCAATCAGGATCCGGTCGCCATCCCGCAATTCGTCAATCGCGGCGGCGCCGGCAGCCAAGCGCTGCAAATCGCCTTTCATTCGGGCAAACAGGATGGAGAAGGTCGTGCACGGCACATCCGGCGGTGTATCGGCAACCATTTTAAGGACAACCTGCGAATCGCACACCACCAGGTCGGGCAGCGATCGTAATTGCCCCAACCGGAACGCCAATTCTCTTTCCTTGACGACCAGTGCGGCGGCATCATTGTCGAGGGTATCACGCAAGGCCTGGACCTGCGGCAAGATCAGGCGGCCTTTGGGCGCCTGCAAATCGATGGGAACCACCATAACCACCAAACCGCCCGGCGGGAGAAGATCGCCCAGCAACGGCGGCGGCCGCAAAAAAGTCTCCGGGCACACCTTCAGCAATGCGGCACGCAGATCGCACAGCAAGAGATCACGATCCGCCGGATTCAGGCTTGACGCAACCAACACGGGCAATTCAAGCTTACGCAATTGCGCCATGAAAGCAGGCGACGGCGATTGGCGGTCTGCTTGTGTCACGGCGATAATAACGGGGATATTCCGTTCGGCAGCCATTCGCAATATGTCATTTTCGGGAACATCGAATTGATCCGCCTCACACAAGAGCACCACGACATCGGCGCGATCGAAAACGCGATGGGTGCGGTCGATCCGTTCACGAGCCAGCACTGTCCGGTCGTCGATACCGGCCGTATCCAGAAAGATAACCGGACCGAGCGGCAGCAGTTCCATTGGCTTTTCGACCACATCGGTCGTCGTCCCTGGTTGCGGCGATGTAATCGCGACGTCCTGCCCGGTCACCTGATTGAGAAAGGTTGATTTGCCTACATTAGTCCGCCCCATCAGGGCTATTTGCAGGCGCAACGATTTGGGTGTGGATTGCATCATTTATTTCCCGAACGCCGGATCTTGCTTGAATCCCAGCATCAGCAACCGTTCCGGCCGAAGGGCATCCGCGATGATTTTTCCGTCAACTTCATCGGAGAGATAGGCGCGCCAATCGGTGATCTCACGTGCCACCCCCTGTCGCACCAGCTCAGCGGCACGGTCATAACCGATAACCGGTACCAGGACGGTTGCGATTCCAGGACATTTCGCGACGGCATCCGCGCAACGATCCGCATCGACGGCGATCCCGGCGACATGTCGCGCCAGACTTTGCGCGGCGTCAATCAAACGTTCCAGCATTCCGAGCAATGCGGATGACAATAGCGGTAGATATTCGCAAATTTGCAGCGTACCCCCTGCCGCGCATTGGGTAACCATCCCATCATGCGCAACCATCCATATCGCGGTTTGAATGATGCGCTCACAAACAACGGGATTGATTTTACCGGGCATTATGGAGGAACCGGCCTGGACCGGAGGTAATCGGATTTCGCCATACTCGTGTAAACGCCGCAGATCGCGCGCGGTTTTGGACAGGTTCGCGGCCGTGGTTTTGATAATGCCGGACACTTCGACCAACGGATCGACATAGGCCGTATCGGCAGCCAGATTCTCAGCCCGGCTCAGACCGTATCCAGTCAGTAAACGCAGTTTTTCGATGACCAGAAAAATGTAATCCCGCGGCGCTGCCAGACCGTTGCCGACGGCGGTGCCGCCGATATTGACAACTCGTAAACGTTCTTCGCATTTGAACATTCGCCAGCGGTCGCGCGCGATCGCTTCCGCCATGGCGCCGAATATCTGGCCCATGGTCATCGGAACGGCAGGTATGGTTTCGGTGCGGCCGACGGTAACGACGCCGGCGAAGGCCTGTTCACGGTTTTGCAACGCGCCTTGCAGGGTTTGAATGGCGGCGGCAGCCTCGCGAAGGGCACGGATCGCCGCAGTTTTAAGGGCGGTGGGATACGTATCGTTGGTGGATTGATGACGGTTGACGTGATCCAAGGGATGAATCAGCGCGTAATTTCCCGGTTGTTCACCCATATACCGGAGAGCCAGATTGGCAATCACTTCATTGAGATTCATGTTGGTCGATGTCCCAGCGCCGCCCTGCAAGGCGTCCAGCGGGAACGCGCCGTCATGATGGCCGCCCGCAATGGCATCGCATGCGGCTTCGATGGCATCGGCGCGCCATGATTCCAAACCGCCGGTTTCACGGTTTGCCAGACAGCATGCTTTTTTCACCACCGCATAAGCGTGGATCAGACGGACCGGTATCGCCAACCGGCTACCCGATCCATTGGTAAGCCGGCAGGAACGTTCCGTCTGGATACCCCAGAGACAATCCGCGGGCAGTTCGATCTCACCAAGAAAATCGCGTTCCTTGCGCCGGCCGCCCATGGGTTTGGAATGGTTCATCCCGTCGTTCCATCGCTTGTTTGAGGTTGCTTGCAAGTCGCAAGCAAAGGCAATGTTCGTTGAATCCTTGTCAATTCCCGAACGGGAGCAAATGATCGACGGTGGATCGGCGAAGGCCCGAACCGCAACAGTGCTTCGGAATGTTCGCGCGTGCCATATCCCTTGTTTCGCACAAAACCATATCGCGGATACAGGTTGTCGTATCGCACCATGATCCGATCGCGGGTAACCTTGGCAATTACGCTGGCGGCGGCGATCAGGCAACTACGCCGGTCGCCGCCGGTAATAAACGTTGCGGGACACGGCAATCCGGGAACGGTCAACCCATCGACCAGCAGATGCTGTGGCGTCCGGGGAAGCGCTCGTACGGCACGCTCCATCGCTCGATGCGTCGCACGCAGAATATTAATCCGGTCGATTTCATCGACCTCCGCCAAACCGACGCCAATACCGATGCGGGGCGCCGCCGCCGACAGGATTTCAAAAAAACCGTCGCGTTGCTTGCTTGTCAACTTCTTGGAATCCGTCAACCCATGCAAAGATCGCAAGAACTCGGATTCAAGATAGCCGGGATCGATCATGACGGCCGCCGCGACCACCGGTCCGGCCAGCGGGCCCCTACCCGCTTCGTCGACGCCGGCCAACCGGTGGCGTCCGCACGCCCACTCCTGCCGTTCGTACTCGAGCAAGCGAATTCCTTCCGCTATGATTTTCAGCGCACGATTTCGCGCAGTTTTGCCGTTTTCCCGATGCGATCGCGCA
>PWZG01000500.1 GCA_003567575.1 PVC group bacterium
GACCGTATGATGGGGCATGCGCGTCTTACCCGGCTGGCGCGGGACGGTTCGGTGTGGTCATTCCGAATCGAGGATACCCCGCGTGAACCGCCGCCGCTTATGCGCCGGACATCGGTCCGCTTTCCCACCCGGCAGATCCGGTTTGAGCATTTAGGCGCGCCGGAAGACCGTGAATCGGATATAACCTGCGCCGGTCATGGATATCTTGTGTTGCGTGAGGGCGGCGAAGCAGCGGTGGCCGGTCGGCCCTGGGGGATTGCCCCAAAAGACGATCTTGCCTGGTATGTGCGTGTTCGCGGCCGGGGCGTGATCGAGGCGCGGACGGTGTGGAACGATGAGCCGCTTGAGGCGGCGTTCACTGAAGTTGATTCCGATGATTGGATGTGGATCGCCCTGCCGTCGGCGACCCTGCCGGGATATGGCGCGGTCCAAGGAGTGTTTCGCGTGACTGAAGGCACGGTGGACGCCGATGTCGGACTGCTGACTGCGGGACGATGGAATCCTCTTCTTAGGCCTGATGAAGTTCGAACTTTCGAGGCGGCCGATTTTTTTCATGCCGGTTACAGTGAATGGGATACGCAGCAAGTTGTTTTCCGGCCCGAACGCGATCCCGATGGCGCGGTTTTTTACGGACCCCGCCTGCCGCTTGCTCCGGGCCGTTACCGTCTTTCGTTGGACATCCGGTCCGACGCGCCGGCGGGAACGGAACTCGGCCGCATCAACATTCGTCAGGATGATGTTGACGACGGGGGCTGGGTTCCCGTGCGGGCCGGGGAGCCGCTGTCTATCGAATGGGATCAATTGTATAGCTTGCCGGTTAACTGGGTTTTCGTGTATCATCGGACGGGACTTATGCGGATTGGTCGTTTGACGATTGAACGCGAATAAGCATCGCGTTTTTCGGCTGTTTGCTGAATGAATTGTTGTTTCCATGCCGGAATTGCCAGAAGTTCAAACATTCGTAAACGATTTACAACGGGCGCAAGTTTGCGGTCGTTGCATCGTCGGGTTGCGCATTCATTGGGATGGCTGCATTGCGGGAATGTCGGCGCGCGTTTTTCGGCGGCATGTCCGCGGCAAAACGATCGCGACGATTCGCCGGCGCGGCAAGTATATTATGTTCGATCTTGCCGGCGGGGACGGGACACTATTGTTGCACCTGCGTATGAGCGGACGTTTACGTCTGAATGGAGAACCCGGTTCGCATGATCGCCTGGCATTGATTTTGGACGACGGCCGCGCATTGAGTTTCAGTGATCCGCGCAAATTCGGGCGTTGGCGCTGGGTTGCCGATGGCGACGCCTATCTTGTCGGCCTGGGACTGGAACCGTTCGACCGGGCGTTGACGGGTTCCCGGTTTTACGAGTTGATTCATCGTTCTTCCCGCAGGATCAAGGTATTGTTGCTGGATCAAACCGTACTGGCCGGGATTGGTAATATTTATGCCGATGAATCGTTATGGCGCGCCGGCATTGATCCGGAACTGCCCGGCAACCGTTTGACCGCCATCGAGGCCGGAAATTTGTTGCGTGCCATTCGCGCAATCCTGAAAACTGCTATCACCAATCAGGGGTCAACGCTGGGGAAGGGGGTTGGACATTATGCCAATGCGGCCGGGCAAAGCGGGCGGCATCAGGAAAGACTGGCCGTTTACCAAAGGACCGGGAAACCATGTTACCGCTGCGGATGTACGATCGAGCGCAGGGTTGTGGCGCAACGCGGTACCCACGTCTGCCCGTGTTGCCAGAAAATCTAGATTGAGAGTCTTAAGTTGGTGCACCCGAGAGGACTCGAACCTCCACGACCTTGCGGCCACAAGGACCTGAACCTTGCGTGTATGCCAATTTCACCACGGGTGCCCACAAAGCGCCGCGAAACAGATGCGTACCATACCAGTTCGGGAAGTAAATGTCAATGCCGCCAACACCTTTCCTCGATAGAGGCTCTCTTGCATTCAACATTATCTCCATTCTTGTGGAGCCGGCCGTCCCCGGCCGGAAGCGCGCAGGTCGAGACAATCATGAGACGCTTGATATCAGCAGCGTACAACGTGCAGCGTGCGGCCTTCTTGCTCGACGGTTTTCCAGCCAATCCGTTTGTCCCAGCTCAATTCCGGACGGCGGTCGAAGATTACCAACCAGCCTTCGCGCGCGGCGCAGCCGTCCATGTATTCGGCCAGTTGTTCGATTCCTTCAAGTTCGGGATCGGACCGCCTCGGATCACGCAGTTTCAACTCCACCGGGTAGCGGTTTTCGCCAAGGGTTACGCAGAGATCCAGCCGGCGGCGGCCGAGCGCGAATTCGCGGTCGATATGCGCCCCGCCATTGACCACCCGTTGCAGGAACGCTTGCAGGATCAGATGCGGGGCTGCTTCGCGGTAGTCGTATTTCTCGACCCAGATATCGGCGTTCTCGCGCCAGAATTTCTGAAAGGCCCGCAGCAGCCCGTTCATATCCAGTGCGCCGTCGCGCAGCCAGCGGTTGGCCAATGCCGGCGACAGGGTTTCCTGGGTGCTGTAGCTGAGCGCGCGTATGATTACTTCGCGATAGATCGGATTGGCGGCTTCCCATTGCCCCTGGTCCCGGCGTAGCAATCCCAAGTCGATCACGTAACGTGCGTCGTCCGAATCGAGCGCCAATTCCGGTTCCGCCCCCGTCAGCACCGGTTCGACCACCCGGCGCACGCGTTCCTCGCGCAGACGTTCGATCAGGCTGTCGATATGGGTATCGCGCCGCAGGATTAAACGCTCGGCGGCCTCGTCGAAGTGATCGACCTTGACCGGACGGGACGGATCGCCTGCGAGCAGGTCATCGACCACTTCGCGCGCCAGCGCGTTGACCAGCCATGGTTGGCCCTGACTCCACCAATAGGCCCGCGCCACCGCTTCTGGCGGAAACACCTGTCCCGTGTCGGCGGTATGCTGGCCGTACAGATCCGCCACTTCCGCTTCGGTGAAATTGTGCAAGGTCAGCGATTTGGCGGCGATATTGAACGGACTCGATGAACCAAGCGTGTCGTGATCATTGCGCAGGCGCGCCTTGTAGTCGCGGATATTGCGCATACCCACCAGAGCGCAGGAATGCGGGAACGGCGCCTCGGGACGATTGACATAGCCGTCGCGCAACTGACGCAAAAACGTGATCAGCGTGCCGTTCGCGAGGCAGTCCACTTCGTCAAACAGCATGATCAAGGGTCGGTCAAGCGTGGCGCACAACCGCGACAAACCGTCCTTGAGAATCGTGTTAACGGGACCTTCCGTAAAGGGATCGGGCAGACGGGCGGTCGCGAGAGATGAGCGTAACACCGCCATCACGGCTGGAATGCCCCGCTCCGGCTCGTTGAAATCCTGTACGCTCTCCAGAGAACAGTATAATGCGAGGTAGGTCGTGCCGGCATTCAATTCCGATGCCAACGCCTTAAGCAACGTGGTCTTGCCGCTCTGGCGGGCGGCATGAATCACGAAATACTGTTCGCGCGCAATCAAATGGAAGACTTCGGCGCAACGCACGCTGGCCGGCAGCATGTAATGTTTGCCGGGAACGCAGGGACCGGTGGTGTTGAAAAATCGATTCATGCCCGGAGTATACACTCGCCCGGCGGCAAAGGCAAGCGAGGGGAGGATGTTTGGGGCGCATAGCACTTCCGTCCGTCATCCCCTCGTTCGGATCAATAGCGTGTGCTCAGTAGGCGGAATGCGCCCGGAAAACC
>PWZG01000336.1 GCA_003567575.1 PVC group bacterium
ATCAGTTTGAAATTCGGCACGATTGCATCCTTGTTTGAGAGAACATGCTAACCCACTGAAAAAACGATACATAATTTTTGGTCTCTCTACTCCCGAAAAACCTGATTTCGCCGCGAAAATCAGGGGCCCCCACTTGTCCATGAGATGAGTTCTGATCTACTCCTGCATATCCGCCCCAGCCTCTTCCGCGGTGGACCCGGCGTTCTCGAGAACCTCACCGGTCTTCTCCACAACCGCTCCGGCGGCGTCCTTCGTGGCCGTTGCGGCTTTCTTTGCAGCCTCGGCGGTTTTCTCCGCAGCCGTATCCATTGCGGTACCGGTTCGTTCCATGGCTCCCGCCGTCTCGGATGGATCCGACTCCGATTTCTGGCCGCAACCGGTCATTGCCACAATCACCACCGCCGTAATTCCCAACCTCGTGAGCGTACCCGTCTTCATAGCGAACCCTCCTTCAATAGTTTCCTGACACACCCTAAACATTGCCATGAGCGCCGCTTGCATTCTATGGGGTGATACCCTACCGTGGAACCCTTAGTCGCCACCCTTAGTCGAACACACTTCGTCGTTTACACTTCGTCGTTTACAAACAGCCATTTAAGTGGCCTGAGGGACAGACAAAATATCGATCCGGGGCAGTATTCGCCGGTCTGCGGCGGGACGGGGGGAACGCAGTCGGTCTTCGTCCCGAGCGGTGTCCGGATTCGGCGGCGTTACGTGCGCCCTGCTGCCGATCGCCTGCCTGCCTGAGGGCAGTCGCTGCCGCACTGTGAGCGGCAGCAGGGAGACAGCGATACGGCTGGATCCGGCACCGTGACAATCCGTAAGGTTAATCCTCTGCTAATCTCCGCCGTTGCCTGATGGTAACGCATGCAGGGTTATGAGAGGCTGTTTCATAAAAGACGGGAGGATTGCTTGCAGGCAACACCGATTCGTTGTCACTTGATGCGACGAAGTGTAACAGGAAAGGAGATATCTCATGTTAGTAGGATGGTCGATTATGTTTCTGGTTATCGCTCTAATTGCGGGGCTGCTCGGATTTACCGGCATTGCAGGCGCAGCGGCGGGTATTGCGCAGATTCTCTTCTTCGTGTTTCTCGTTGTCTTTGTCATCTCGCTCATTTCAGGCGCTGTGCGTGGCCGTCGACCGCCGCCATGAAATGCCAAAACATCACCAACAGCGATGCCCATATTCGCGAGAACATCGATATCTTCGATTTCGAAATCGACGATGACGATATGGCATCCATCGAGGCCATTGACCGCAATGAACGGTTGATCGATCCGGACTGGGCGCCGCAATGGGATACGTAAAGGACAAACAAGGAGGTACCGATGGACAACCAGGAACAGACGGCCTACCAGGAAAAGATGGACGCCAAGCTGACCCAGTTGAAGGCCGACATTCAGAAACTCGAAGGTGAGTTGAAAGACCAGAAAGCCGACGCCCGCCTGGGCATGCAGGAAGAACTGCAGCAATTGCGGCGACGCCGGGAAAGCGTCAAAGCCAAGCTTCATGAACTGAAGACCGCATCAGGCGCCGCATGGGGCGAGGCCAAGGGTGGTGTGGCAAGCGCCTGGCACGACCTGGAGGCTGCCTTCCACAAGGCCAGCGCGGAGTTCAAGCGGGAGCGGTAGCGTTTCTCAGCACGCTTAAAAGACACTCTAAGGGACATTCCGCTTACTTAAGCCCGGTTTCAAAGCCATGGCTTGTCAGCACGTCATGTGTGTGTGTGGGTGTGTACGTGGGTGTGTGAGTGTAAGGTCATTCCCCACATCTCATATCCACATACCCACATACTCACATACATCGACCCACAATGAGAAACCGCTGGGCTTGTTCCAAAACAGTGTTAAGTAGTAAGTGCCATTTCACTCTGAGGGCGGCGGCGGGTCCGGATAACGTCAGACACGGGGGGGCCACTGTCAGTCTTGCCGGGAGGTATTAATGGAAAACGCGGAAATAGCCGGGATCTTTGACGAGATCGCCGATCTGCTGGAGTTGCGCGACGAAAATCCGTTTCGTATTCGCTCTTACCGAAACGCGGCCCAATCGATCCGCAACCTGTCCGACCGGTTGGCGGATCTGACGGACCAGGGTCATGACCTGTCGGCGATCCCGAATGTCGGCGACGCCACGGCAAAAAAGATTCATGAGATCCTGGAAACCGGTGTCTGTAAGCGACTCGAATCGCTTCGCAAGCAAGTGCCGCCCGGCCTGCCGGATCTGATGCGGGTTCCCGCTGTCGGACCCCGCAAGGCCATGCAGCTTCACAGGGAATTGAACATCGAGTCGCTTGAGGAGTTGAAGCATGCCTGCGAAGCGCACAAAGTGCGGGATCTCGACGGGATGGGGAAGAAAACGGAGGAGACGATCCTGCAGGGGATTGCCACCGTTCAGAGTACGGCGGGACGCATGCTTTATCAGGAGGCCGCGGAGCACCTCGACTCGCTTGCTGAGCACCTTGATACCGTCGCGGCGATCGATCGCTGGGAAGTCGCGGGCAGTTATCGCCGGGGCAGGGAAACGATCGGTGACCTGGATGTTCTGGTTCACGCCAAGGATCGGACGAAAGCCACGGAGGCCATCCTGGCGTACAACGCGATCGGCCGTGTGATCGGACGCGGCAAGGAACGTGTCAGCGTCCGGTTGGAGGCCGGATTGCAGATTGATTTCCGGTTTTTCGATGCCGCGGCTTTTGGCGCGGCCTGGATGTATTTCACCGGTTCCAAAGCGCACAATATCCGGGTGCGACGCGTTGCCCAGGAGAATAAATGGAAACTCAACGAGTATGGGCTGTTTAAAGACGATCACCGCCTGGCCGGCAAGACCGAAAAAGCGGTCTACGCCCGCCTGGACATGCGCTGGGTGGCGCCCGAGTTGCGGGAAGACCGTGGCGAAGTGGAAGCCGCCCGGCAGGGCGGTTTGCCGCGCCTGGTTGACCTTGACGATGTCCGCGGGGATCTGCAGTGTCACACCACGGCCAGCGACGGGAAGCACTCGATCCAGGAGATGGCGCAGGCGGCCCGGCGACAGGGGTTCGATTTTCTGGCGATTACCGACCACTCGAAACGCGTCACGATGGCCAATGGGTTGGACGACGAGGCCGCCCGCAAGCACGCCGATGCGATTCGCGAGGCCGATGCGGATATGAAGCGGTTCTGGTTGATGGCGGGTATTGAAGTGGACATCCTCAAGCGGGGAAACCTGGATTTGAACGAAAAAACGCTGACCGCGATGGACTGGGTGGTGGCCAGCGTGCATTACGACAGGGCGATGGGACGCAAAGCCATGACCGACCGCATCGTGACGGCCATCGCCAGTGGAGTGATTCACTGCCTGGGGCATCCGCTGGGCCGGATCATCGGCCGCCGCGAACCGATGGCCGTCGATATGGATCGTATCATCGAGGCGTGTGTCGATCACAATGTATGCCTCGAAATCAACTGCCAGCCGGATCGGTTGGATTTGCCGGATACGTTCTGCCGGGATGCCAGGGACGCCGGCGTGACGTTTACGCTCGGTACGGATGCTCATTCGACGGACGGGTTCCGTTTCATGCCGCTGGGCGTCAAGGTGGCTCGTCGCGGCTGGTTGCGAAAGACCGATGTGTTGAACACAAAAACGATTACGGCATTGAAGAAAGCCTTGCGAAAGTAGGGACGAAAGAATGTAGCGCTGGGAAAAACGGGACAAAACCGTTGCC
>PWZG01000397.1 GCA_003567575.1 PVC group bacterium
AAAAGAAATGTAACGAAAACATCCGGTTTTCACCGGATATCATGAATTGTTTGAAAACACGTCCAACCGCCGAAACGGTTAGCCGCTGCCTCAACCAGTCCTTGATCGCACCACTTCCGACTCAAAAGGGTCACATGGACAATTCAGTTATCAAAGAACAATGCGATGACCGTTGCCGGAAATCGCGTAAATCAATTAAAGGTCTCTAGCACCTTTGCGTTTCAGCCAGTATTTATATCACAGTGCAGTATTGTTTGTCAATACCCTAAATTGCGATATTTTTTTACCCGCAATCGTTGCACGTCCCGCAATCAAAACCGCCGGACTTGCAACAAACGAGATGTAAAGATATCAAAAATGAAACGCGCCGTCAACCCCTAATTTTAAACTTTTTTTTATTTGCGACAGCCATTTTTAATATTTGGCGTTTGTCTCTGCAAACGAGCAGCTTACAACACTGATCGCGCGTTATGTTTCCGTATCGCAGAACGGGATCACGCATAAAATGACCGGCCGCGAAAAAAAAATCGTCATCGGATTGACGTTTTTTTGTCCATCAATCGGATATTGTTTGGCGTTGATCGTCATCGTGTCGGGAAGACAAATGCAGCCGGCAGTAATTCTTAACTTGAATCGACGATCGATGCTATGGTATTATTTGGAGCTATGAAACACTTAACGGTTATTAGTTCCATTGGTTACGGCGTAGCGACCGAGTTCCTGTCACGGCGCCGCCGCACGCGCGTTATCTGCGTTCGAATCGCTTTGCTCCTGCTGACAGGGGTGCCGTGTTCTATCGCCGGATCATCGGTTGCGTTTGATGTACATGCGATTCCGGCAACGGAACCGGCGCCGCTTTCAGGGTATTTTGATACATCAACGTCAGCTACCGGGTTTTCGTTGTCTTTTCCCGAAAAGGCCGAAATAGAATTTCATGCCGCGACAAATTGCTGGATGACCGCTGGCGCTCTGGCATTTGATTTACACCTTCCGGAAGATGTTCCGGCCGATACCAGATTATTGGTTTTCGTGGTTGATGCCGATCACAATTGGTACCAACATCAGTCGTACGTTTCGCAAGCAATCAATGCTGCGCAACATGTACTGATTGATCTTTCGGCAACCGCGGTCGGCTGGGATGCTCATGGTCATTTCGGCCGTTGGCATCATCGCGTTCGAATGCGGCCGCGCCGCATCGGATTACGTTTGTTTTCCGATTCAGAGTACGAAGGCGTTGCCGTCATCGATAACATCCATATCGTTCCGGCGGCAGAACCCGTAGCGGCGCCCGATATCCGTCGCATACGCGTTTTAACGCCAGATGCCATGGTTTACGAGCGTTACGAGCTGGCCGTCGACTTGCCGGACCGGTACGACAATCCGTTCGATCCCGCCAATGTCACGTTGACTGCCGAGATCACGCAACCGGACGGTACCGTGCATGAGGTGTCCGGTTTTTATTACCAATCGTATTATCGTCAGCATAGCGTCACGGATGATCGTTTGATTCCGCAGGGAAAACCGCACTGGCGTATGCGTTACACCCCGATGATGCCGGGCCGGCACCGCGTCACGCTTACCGTCAAAGATCATTACGGGAGCGACCGTTCGCAAGCGCTGGAATTCAACGCTGCGCCACCGCAACGGCCGGGTTTCGTGCGCGTTTCCGAAAAAGATCCCCGTTTTTTCGAATTCGATGACGGCACGCCTTTTTTTCCGATCGGACACAATCTTCGATCCCCGTTCGACGATCGCATGCACCGGCAGTTTCCCTGGGCCATAAGGCACCCTGAAGGCGCGAGAATTTACGAGCGTTTTTTTCGTGAAATGCAGGCACACGGCGAGAACATCACGGAAATCTGGATGGCGGCATGGTCGCTGGGCATCGAGTGGAGTCGCACGGCGCCCGGTTACCATGGTATTGGCCAGTACAACCTGATTCATGCCTGGGAGCTTGATCGGGTAATAGAAGAAGCGGAACGGCGCGGCATCTACATTAACCTGGTCATTCACAATCATGGAAAGTTCAGTATCCACTGGGATACGGAATGGGATGAAAACCCATACAACAAAGCCGTGGGCGGCTATCTTGAAAAACCGGAAGATTACTTTACCGACGAACGCGCCTTCAACGATTTCGAGCAGCTTATGCAGTACATAATTTCCCGATGGGGATCAAGCCCCAATGTTTTCGCGTGGAAACTATGGAACGAACTGGATTTGACCGGATCGCAACGCGAACGCGTGAATCATCTCCGAGCTGAGGTTGTCGAGTGGCACAGGCGCATGGGACGGCGAGTTAAGGAAATGGATCCATACCGTCACATGATCGGCACCCATTTTTGCGGCGATTACACTCATCAGAATCCCGAAATCGTGAAATTGCCGGAAATGGATTTTTCGTTGATTGACGCCTATCATTCCAACCCCAACCCTTTGCATATAGTGGAATTAATGCGTCGCACGGCGATATTCAACAATCGTTTTGATAAACCGGTATTGATTACCGAATTCGGCGGTTCGCCCCACGCGGCGACGCTGGAACATTTGGATGGCGCGCTGCATGCCGGATTGTGGAGTTCGACCGCCATCCCGCTGGGCGGCGCTCCCATGCTCTGGTGGTGGGGACTTATCGAAGAGCAGAACTATTATCGAAAATTCCGCGCGCTTGCCAATTTCATGGACGGCGAAGACCGCCGTAATCCCGATGCAACCCTGCGCCATGGAAACATGCTCGTCAACCGTGAAACCGGTGAAACGCACAACGATTTCATGGCTTTTTCTTTCTCGGACGGCCGTAACGGACTGGGCTGGATGGCCGACACCAACCATTTCAGCCGTAGCCACCCTCCCGTGGTTAGCAACCTTGTCATGCGTCTGGACGACATGTCGCCGGGAATATTCACCGTCGAATTCTGGGAAACCGCGGACGGCACCCCCATTTACCGGTCGCACACGACAACAAGCAACCGCTTACTTGATGTCGAGGTTCCCGCCTTTTCGCGTGATTTGGCATTCAAAATCCGTTTTCTTGACAATGGAGATCATCCGTGAACGATAGCCAAGTCACCGCCGATAAGAAGCAGCAGCTCGCTGCACGGATGGCACAGCTTGATGTTCGCGAAAGCGATCTTCGCGAGACCTTCATTCTGGGTGCGGGACCCGGGGGACAGAAGATCAACAAAACCGCGGTTTGCGTCCGCTTACATCATGCGCCCAGCGGCATAGCCGTTAAATGCGGCCTTACGCGGCATCGTGAACTCAACCGTTTTCTGGCTCGCCGGAAACTATGTGAACGAATCGAAGAACGGCGGACCGACATCATCAGCGCAAGGCAACAGGCAGTTGAAAAAATCCGCCGCCAGAAACGCCGCCGCAGTCGTCGGCAAAGGATACGCATGCTGGAAGACAAACGTCGGCACGGCGCAAAAAAACGCGAGCGCGCCGCTGTAGTGCCGGACAATTAACGCCTTTTACAGAAGCCATCGCACCTCTTGAAAGTGAACAAAATAATGATACGAGACCAGGACGAAGCTCTGAAGGAAATTCGCAAAAGCATCATGCATCATGCCGACGCATTGAAGAATTTGGCATTGAAGATTCATTCGCATCCCGAGCTTGGATTCGAAGAAAGAAAGGCTTGCGCCTGGCAGTTATCGTTATTGAAACGCTGGCGCTTCGACGTCACGACACCCTGGGCCGGT
>PWZG01000535.1 GCA_003567575.1 PVC group bacterium
CCACGCTTCCCTCCTGCAACCGCACCTGATGGTGGACTGGATGCTCCGCACTTCTCGAGGTTACGCGGCCAAAGCATCGCCATCTTGCCATCAACGGCGATTTGCGTAAATCGCGCGCGCCGCACAACCCACCCCAATCGCCAAACCGCAGCGCCCGCGCGCCTTCCTTGCGTTTCGAGCCAAAACATTCCCGATGCGCCAGGAAGACCATATTGACGAATTCACGGCTGCCCAATACCGCGCTATCGCTGAAATAACGTACCCGGTACCGCAACAACTGCGAACGGCTCAACCGGCCGCCTTCATGCAATACCCGCTCCACAAGCTCGGAATCCATTCAGGAACGGATCGGACGCCCCTTCTCATCCACCCCCAGCGCTTCACCGCGATCATACAACAGCATCCGGTACGTCAGTCGGGCTGCGTTCCAACCGATCGGCGATCCTTCGTCCGTCTCAAGCAACCGGCTAATCCCTTCGCGGGCACGCCGGCCGCCACCCAACGCCTCGCCGTACCCGCTCCATCGGTAATCCTTGCGCCCGCACTTATCTTCATATCTTTCACGCAACTTCGCCTCATGGTTCCTCAAGGCGGGCATGACCACGTAGCGCGTTGACGGTCGCCGGCCCGATGCCGTTGATTTTCAGCAGGTCATCGAAATCGCGATAGGGCCGATGATCGATGATCGCCTGGGCCCGTACGGGACCGATGCCCGGCAGAAGTAATAATTCGTTCCTGGTTGCGGTGTTCAGATCGGGCGGCTCGCCGGTCGGCGCGCCGGTCGCCCGGACGTCATCGCGGATTTCCTGGAGCTCTTCCGATTCCGCCCGCCGTTCTGCTCGCAACGCGACCAGTCGATCCGGATCGCTGCGTGCCCAGACACCCTTACGGCCCAGCGCTGCCGCCAGTTCAAGATCGCGCATCCGTTGATCGGCTTCATCGCGGTGAACCCCTTCCGGCGTTTCGCGTCGTACCCCGAACGCGCGGGCCAATCCTTCGCTCACCAGTAATTCGCCCAGATCCCGGCCCTCCGCGGTGCGAACAAAGGCATAAATCCGGCCCTCGGCGCTACGACCGCCCGCGTCGGCAAAAGCCGTATGGATCGTGAAAGGTTCCTGTAACACGTCACGGACGCGTTCGGTGGCTTGATGACCGAACGCCACGGTTTCGGCATGTGACGGCAGCCCGAAATAAGCTGTTTGATAACGCACCCGACGAGCGTCGGTTTCCGTGCCGACCGTCGGTTCGGGGCAATCCGCGTAATATAGCCGAACGATATATTCACCGTCCTCCGGTGTACGAACCCGGAAACTATCGCCATCGTTGCCCGGCGCATCGATCAGGATGCAGCCCGTGATCGTCTGCAACGCATGGGTCGGCATGATCGCTCCCCAAATCAGCGCCAACGCCATCATCATTTGCCGGCGAATCGTACAATCGAAGACTTCCTTCATGATCCCTCCCTTTGTTGACACACTACACCTAAACCATGCCGTCGCGCAAACATCGCCATATCCATGTTTGTACGCTTCGGCAAACTGCAGCATTCCGTTCCTTGCAAGTATTATTACGGAAACCCACGATTTCCGCAAGTCCATATCCCGCCGTGATATGCGCCCTTCCTTCGTTATCTGTTTGCGGCGGCGAACGAAAGATGCTAAGGTATTCGGAGCAGAAACGGCAGGTACATTTGGCGATCTGAACGAATACCGTCCGGGAAAACGGATTGAGATGGAGAACATCATGTCGCGTAGCCCCATGAACGATTCATACCCCTTGTTCGACGCGCATAATCACTTGCAGGATATCCGGTTTTCCGCGGATATCGCGGAGGTATTGCATCGCGCCCGCGGGTTGGGCGTGACGTATGATGCATGTTGCGGAACGAATCCGGACGATTGGTCCGCGGTGGAAACGCTGGCATCCGGTGACCGGCGAATCGTTCCATCGTTCGGACTGCATCCATGGTATCTGGAACAGCGTACGGAGGACTGGCTGGAGATCCTGGAAGCTTTTCTGAAACGCAATCCGGGTGCCGGCGTGGGCGAAATCGGTCTGGATCACGCTTTGGCGACGCGCCGTGATGAAGAGCAGGCCGCGGTCGTACAATCGCAGTTGGCCTTGGCGCGCCGGCTTGACCGTCCCGTATCCATTCATTGCCGGCGCGCCTGGGCCGCGATCTTACATGAATTGAACAAAGCCGGGCCGCTGTCCGCCGGATTCGTCGTCCATGCCTATTCAGGAAGTCTGGAATTCGTCGAGTTGCTCTGCGCGCGCGGTGGATATATTTCTTTTTCCGGCAGTCTGACCCATCCCCGGAACCGCCGCGCGCGGGCGTGCTGCGTTGCCGTACCCGAAGACCGCTTGTTAATCGAGACGGATGCCCCGGATATGATGCCGTTGATCGCCGGACGGCCACCTTCTGCAAACGGTCGCAACGAACCGGGAAACCTTGTGGTCGTGTTGGAGACAGTGGCCCGTTGTCGAGAGCGGTCGATGTCGCGGATCGCGGAACTGACGATGCGAAATGCCCGTCGCTTATTTAGGGTTCCATGAAATGAATGACGCCCGTTTTCTGCGAAGTCAACAGTTGTTCGGCCCACAAGGCATGCAACGTTTACATCAAGCGCGAATCGTCGTTGCGGGGTTGGGAGCCGTCGGATCGTATGCGGTGGAAGGCCTTTCACGGGCAGGTGTGGGGCATTTGCGTGTGGTGGACTTCGATGTCATTCGAGCTTCAAATATCAACCGCCAGCTTTACGCGTTGGAATCGACCCTGGGACGATCGAAGACCGAGGCGGCAAGGGAACGCATTCTCGATATCAATCCGCGATGCGAGGTGGATTCCATCGCCTGTTTTATTGATGCTGTCTCCGCCATTCGGGTGCTGACACCCGCACCGGACGTCCTGATTGATGCCATCGACAGCCTGAACCCGAAAGTTTCGTTGCTGGCGGCGGCGGTTGAGGCCGGCGTGCCCCACGTGTTGTCCTCCATGGGTGCAGCATCGAGAACCGATCCGGCGCGGATCCGGGTGGATGATATCATGCATACGCGATCCTGCCCGCTGGCTCGGTGTGTACGCAAACGATTGAAACGACGGGGCATTGAGGGCGGCATCCGTTGTGTGTATTCGCTCGAACCGGCCTCGACCCCTGCCTGGGATACCGCGCCGCAGGATCCCGAGGAAGATCCTGCCATGACTAGAGGACGAGTTCGGCGTGCCTTGGGTAGTTTTTCCTGCCTGACCGGTATTTTCGGCTTGACGCTGGCCCGGGAAGCGATTATGAACATCATTCAGTCCCGTCAACGGGATTGAAGTCTTTTACCCCTGTCGCGATTCCACGGCGGTTCGCGGATGAAAACGCCATGCGAGTAGCTATGCCGATCCCATTCGTTGGTCGCCTGGGACTGTTCCAGCCATGCCGCCCAAACGGCTTCCAGTTCCGCGTCGGTCAGGTTCTTGACATCCAGATCCTCTTCGCTCAGGAACGCATCTTGCATCGTGATAATGAGGGTTCATCTTTCAAACCGAATGGCAGGAGGCCTTCGCATGCCGGCATAGGATCCGGTGCGCGGCCGGCAACGGTTTGCCATCGATTTCCGCCGCTACAGCCGGCCAGGCTTCGGCCCATCGCTGGGCGGCCGTCATGTACCTCGCAAGGCGTCGCTC
>PWZG01000294.1 GCA_003567575.1 PVC group bacterium
CCGGCGGCGGCGCCGTCTATGGTACGGCGGCCTGGCCACTGGCACCGGGAAGTCCGGCAGGCTGGTATCTTTATAGCAACGGTTTGCGCGCGTGCCGGGGCGGCGGCGCCATCCATCTGCTTGCCGGTGGAAACGTTTTGTTGGACGGCACGTTAAAGGCCAACGCCCAACCGGGCGCCCAGGATTACGGCGGCACGGGCGCCAGCGGCGGCGCGATCTTGCTGGTCGGCCGGCGGCTGACCGGCTCCGGCCTGCTGCAGGCCAACGGAAGCCTGAATCGGGGTCGAACCAATGCCGACGGTGGCGGCGGTCGAATCGCCATCTGGGTTGGAATGCCGTTGCAAACGGCCGAAACGCGGGTTGCCAGCGGCTATTACAGCGGGGTGTTCGTCGAAGACTATCCCCATTTCGGAGGCGACATGCAGGCCCTGCGTGCCAGCGAGGCCGCGGATGACGGAACGATCGAGGTTTATGCCATCTCGGGTTCGCTGATCATGCTTCGTTGACCGGGTGTCGCGTGTCAGTCGGGCCTCTGATCGTGTGCAAGATCAGGTTTTTCAGGGATGAGAGAACGGATAACGATTACGGGCGACGATTACGGTAGACGAATGAACTCTGCCGTCGTCCGTAATCGTCGCCCGTACGCGTCCACCGATCTCAGGTTCTCTCAGACAAGGGCTGGCCAAGTGTCTGTCCCTTATTGGCTGATTTCGATCCGTCGCATTGAGCATTACGATGGTGAAAACGTCACCTATCGGTACCAGGATCACCGTCGTGGCGAGGTCCGGGAAACGATTCCGGCGGTTGAATTTATCGGCCGCATGATCCAACACCTGCCGCCGAAGGGTTTCGCATGGTTCGCTACTACGGCATCTATGCCCGGCCGATTCGCGACCTGCCTGCGCCGAAGCGGCTTCGGCAGGCAGGAAAGATCCATGTCCTGGTATCGGATGCGCTGGCGCTGCTGGTGCGGCGCGCCGAACGATTGGCGCAATATTTCGCCGGGAAACGGGCATCCGGACATGGCGCACAACGGCAAACAAACGCATCGAACCGCCCGCAACGCAGCGTGAGCGAAGAATTCAGCAAACGGCCGATGTCTTGCCCGTATTGCGGTTCGACCAACCTGTTGCTGATCAGGATATGGAACAAGACATCGGGTGTGGTATACGAGTTGATCCGTGACGGCCTGCGGGATATGCCTTCGCCCGCGCCGAAGGCGCAACCGAAGCCTCAGGCAGTACAGTTGTCGTTTACATTCTGAAGGAAACGACAAAATCTTGAACAAGACATAACCATCAAAACTCTTTCCCATGATTTTGTCGATAAATCATTTTGTCGAATTCCGAAAATCCTTCGGAAGTAAAAAAATAAAAAATCGACTTCCGGGGTTGACGTTTCAGTCCAGGAGTGGTACGCTTTGATTTCAACAGATGGGGCGGAGTGCCGTGAACTTGACTCGGCATCAGGTAGTAACTTGAAAACATAGGGCAATACTTCGCCTGCCTGCCGCACGCAGACAGGCCGGCCTCCCCCTCTGAAAGCTACCGAGCGAAGCGAAGGTTACCCTTGAAAACATAGGGCAATACTTCGCCTGCCTGCGTGCCGCACGCAGACAGGCCGGCCTCCCCCTCTGAAAGCTACCGAGCGAAGCGAAGGTTACCCTTGAAGCGATCAGGGGGATCGCCGAGAAATCGCCTCGTTATCTACAGGGACTACTTGAAAACACAGGGTAAAACCTCGCCTGCCTATGCGTGCCGCACGCAGACAGGCGAGCATCTTCCTTTGAAAGCAACCAACCGGCCTGCCCGCGGCCGCGGGCGGGGCGACACAGGCCACATAAACATGATACACGCGAAAACGTGTATCATTACAAAAAAACGCTAATAGGATGAGGTATCATGAAAGTCAGTCTCAAATCCGTCGCTACTATTGTTCTTTCAGCTTTGGCCTTGTTCTCAAGGGTTACGCTTGACGCTCACGGCGGGGAAAACGTGTTGGAATTCGCGGGCAGCAGCAGTTATGTTAATATCGGTACACCCAATGCGCTCCAGATTCCGTCCGGTGAACCGTTTACCATAGAGGGCTGGATGTATCTGTATTCGCTCAGTTCCCGTGACATGCTGTACAGCAAAAACAACGCCCGTTCCGGTTCGCCCTACGATTACATGCTTGGCTTTATTGACGGCAATATTACCGCCTATGACGGCAGTGCTTGGCGTTATCCCAGTCCGTCCGGTGATCCGATTGAAACCGACCGGTGGTATCATTTGGCCTTTAGCGATGACGGTAGCGATATGGATTTCTATCTGGACGGCGAGCTGGTCGGCACCTATACCGGCTGGAGTTTTTCCAACGATCCTGACAATTCCATCAAACTGGGTGGCTACACCGGCAGTGCGGGCGATATTGATGGAATGAAAAGCGAGGTGCGTGTCTGGGATCATGCGCGTAATGAGGGAGATATCCAGGATTACATGAACCGGCGCCTGACGGGTAGTGAATCCGGACTGCTGGGTTACTGGCCACTGGATGAAGGCGAGGGTGAGATCGCCCATGACCTTACCGTCAACGCCAGCGTTGGCGATATTCTTAACGCGACATGGACTACCAGCGAAGACTTGGAATTGGCGGCGTTTGCTGTCGCTCATCCTATCACCGGCAGCACGCGGTTTACCAATACCAACGAGCTGGATGTGGTGGCGTTTCCGGAATATGCCGGATACACCGAATACCAGATTACCGAGGGCGGCGCCTTGCCTGACGGCGATCCCGGCAGTTGGACGCCGACAAACGATCCGCCCACTACGGTGGAGTTCACGACACCGGCCGAGGGGGCGACGGTGACCGTGACGGCCTGGTTTACGAATTTCACGGAGACGGTGGCATTGGTGGGCAATCCGTTTGAGATCGTGTACACGAGTGTGGAACCGGATGCGACGGCTCATGCGTCGCTGACCCGTCACATTGCCGAGGGCGAGACCGTTGCCGTGCTGCATGCGGGCCATATCGATGATGGTTCGACCGGCGGCATGCTTGGCGATACGGAGATGGATGTGTTCAGTCGGCTACTGTTCAGCACCGCGGATACCACGCCCGGCGAGCCGGAAGTAACGTTCGACGCGGCCGGCGATTACGACGTGACCTTGACGGTCATGAACGAGGCCGGCAATACGGCGACGGCCACCAGCGTGGTCAGCGTGGTGGCGCTTGACGCTCACGAACGGATTTGGACCGGCGCCGGCGCCGACGCCCTGGCATCCACCGATGACAACTGGACGCCGGCCTCGGCGCCGACCAATGGTGTGACGGTGTACTTTAATCAGCCGGATAGTCCGGATTGCAGTTGGGATTTGGATGTCGAACTGTCGGGTTGGGTCCAGACGGTTGATTATGCCAATACGGTCACGATTTGGACCGAGTATCCGGATCTGGATCCTCCGGGTAGCGGTTTCACGAATTTGGTGATTACCGGTGACGTTATCCTGGAGGGCGGCATCTGGACGCATCGGGCAAACCGCGGAGTTGATCATGCCTGGGACCGGCTGTCCGTGACGATCGGCGGCGATTTCACCCTGTCCTCGAGTGCAATGATCGACGCCTATGGTAAAGGATTCGCGGCGACACGCGGTCCGGGAGCGGGCCGCACGACGCAACGGTTCAGTGACTACGGCAAGGGGGCCAGTCATGGCG
>PWZG01000475.1 GCA_003567575.1 PVC group bacterium
ACCGGTTTCTTCCGTGAACTTCGCCACCACTTCGTCTATAACCGGGCGCAAACCGGCGCCGCAATACAAATAAAGTTCGTCTTCGCGCGACCCAGACAACAACGAGACAACCATATACACGACAGCGACAACGACGATAATTATTAACGGGTATTTTATTACATTCTTATTCATTTCCCTCCCCTTAAGCTAAAACCATCCGGCATACTTTTCCGCGCGTGCGATTGTTCAATCGCGTACAGCCGTTTTAGCGGCATCAATGAATTTTTCTATATCATCATTCGTATGAGCGGTGGAAATGAAGCATGTCTCGAACGGCGACGGCGGCAGATAAATTCCCGCCTGCAACATCTTGCGAAAGAACCGGGCATAACGTTCTTTATCGCAGCGTTTGGCATCGTCCAGGTTACGGATCGGACCACTGCCGAAGAACGGCGTAAACATGCCGCCAAGCTGCGCCACCTGCATCGTTATCCCCTGCTCCACCGCCAAAGCGCGTAATCGTTTTGCCAAGCGTTCGCCTTTGCGCGCGATGGCAGGATACGGATTCGTTCCGATCAGAACCCCGAGCGTACTCAATCCGGCCGCGACAGCCAGCGGATTACCACTCAAGGTGCCTGCCTGATAAACATCGCCCAGCGGCGCCAGCCGGTCCATAATATCGGCCCGCCCGCCAAGAGCAGCCATCGGCATACCGCCCCCGATAATCTTGCCCAGACAAATCAAATCGGGTTCAATCCCTTGTAACGTTCCGAAAGTTGTGGGACCGAGCCGGAAACCGGTAATTACCTCGTCGAAAACAAGGACAACGCCGGCATCCCGCGTTAAACGGCGTAATTCCTCCAGAAATCCGGCAACCGGCGGCACAAGCCCCATGTTGCCGGCGACGGGTTCCACTATAACCGCGGCCAGTTCCGTACCATACCGTTGCATCAGGGTATTGACGGCATCCGGATCGTTGTAAGGCGTCACCAGTGTGTCCGCCCCCACCGCGTCCGGTATTCCGGCCGAAGAGGCGATTCCACCCGTCAATAATCCGCTGCCCGCATCGATCAGAAACGGATCCGCATGACCATGGTAGCCGCCGGCGAATTTAAGAATTTTTGCGCGTCCGGTAAAACCTCTTGCCAGTCGAACAGCGGTCATGCAGGCTTCGGTACCGGAGTTTACCAGGCGCACCCGTTCCATGGCGGCGATCAGATCGCAGAGCCGTTCCGCCAATTCGACTTCAGACGGTGTACTGGTTCCGAACGATGTTCCGTCAGCCGCCGCGCGCTGAACGGCAGCCGTAACGGTGGGATGCGCGTGTCCAAGAATCAGGGGACCCCAGGATCCGCAAAAATCGATGTATTCCCGACCGTCAACCGAATACAGGCGCGATCCCTGGCCGCGCGTCATTACCACCGGCTCGCCGCCGACAGCGTTAAAGGCTCGCACAGGGCTGTTGACACCGCCCGGCATCACGCGACAGGCACGGCCATGAAGCCGGGCCGAAGTGTCTGATATTTTATTTTCCATATTCAGCAATCCGGATTCATGATTGATCGTACAATACCGTCGACAGATAGCGTTCACCGGAATCGGGCAGTATAACAGCTATGGTCTTGTTTTTGAACTCCGACTCGGCCGCCAGGCGGGCGGCGGCGGCAACGGCGGCGCCGCTGGAGATTCCCGACAGGATCCCTTCCTCGCGGGCCAGCCGCCTGGCGAATTCCAATGCTTCCTCGTTTTCTATCTGTTCAACGCGATCGACCAAAGACAAATCGAGATTGGCGGGGATGAATCCGGCGCCGATACCCTGAATCATGTGCGGTCCCGATTTTAATTCCTCGCCGGCCAGATACTGTGTAATGACCGGGCTTTGCGCCGGTTCCACCGCTACCGACACAATGGGACGCTGTTTGTCCTGCTTGAAAAACCGTGATATTCCGCTAATCGATCCGCCTGTTCCGACTCCGACCACCAGAACATCCAAACGCCCGTCTAACGCCTCCCACAGTTCCGGCCCCGTTGTCGTGCGATGGATTTCGGGATTGGCCGGATTATTGAACTGTTGCGGCATGAACCAGTGCCCGGGATCTTTGGCGGCCAATTCCTCCGCCTTGCGGATTGCGCCGCTCATCCCTTCAGAACCTTCGGTTAACTCAAGTCGGGCGCCGAATGCATGCAGAATGCGGCGGCGTTCCATACTCATGGTTTCCGGCATCGCCAGGGTTACCTTGTAACCGCGCGCGGCGCCGACAAATGCCAGTGCGATGCCGGTGTTGCCGCTGGTCGGTTCGACAATCTCCATGCCGGATTTCAGGATACCGCGTTTTTCGGCATCCCAGATCATTGCGGCGCCAATCCGGCATTTGACGGAATACGCCGGATTACGTCCCTCGATCTTAGCGTATACGCGGACTTTATCGCCGGCAATCCGGCGCAATCTTACCAGCGGCGTACGGCCGATGGACAGTGAATTGTCTTCAAAAGGTTTCATGATGTTTATTCTCCCGGTTAGTTTTATTTCGCTTTCTTGACGACTACCCGCCAGTGTCCATCTCCCATATCGGTCATTTCTTCAATGATCTGGCCTTCGCTTTTGAAACTGGCGGGGACATTGTTGACCGGCTCCCCCTCATCGAGGATGACGGCCAATGATTCACCAACCGCCATCGGTTCGAGTTTCAGTTTGGCTTTAACGAAATTCATCGGGCAGGCGACGCCGCGCAAGTCCAATTCCGGGACGGTATCTGCCGATTCGCGGTTTTCCTGATTCGATATCGCTGCGTCTTTACATTCCTGCGCGGGAGACTCCGGAGCCCCGGTCACCGTTTCGGGCGGATGAAACTCGAGATTGGCGTCCAGCGTGGTAAAGAGCAAAGCTACCCGCTCGCGCAAGGCAACAATATCGCTTCCACAATCGTCGAGAGCGGTATCCCAACCCTGCGTGAAACCGCGTGCGCGGGTCAGCAATTCCCTGAACGATTCGGACACCCATCCGCTGTCGATAAAATGGCGTTCGAATTCGCGCAACACGGTATCCGGATCGCGGGCATCGACCCCGCGCGTAATCAACAACGCCCGAACGGCCGGCAACAGCATGTCGAACGGTTTATCGGCCTTCGCGGCCTGCGCCAGATCCTGTTGAATGACTTCGAACACGCCGGCGCCGCATTCGCCGGCGCCGCGTCCGGCCAGCGAAAACATTTCGTCAGAACCCAGATCCTGGTAGTAATCGGGTCGTTCTTCAAATGACGGCACTGATGCATGGCTATCGACAATGGTCTTGAAATGGGGAACACCCATCCTGTCGACATAAGCGACGAACGATTCTCCGTCATTGCGTTGGGCTTGAAAATCCGCGGCCAGCTCACGCAAGCATGCCGGAGCGGCACGCGCCGGAATTTTGCCCGCCGGCATCCCGAAACGCGCGACGCCGTCGCCGCACCGGCCGCCGACGGTGATACCGTAGGATGGAACCAGGCGGCCTTCAACCCGACGGGCCGCTCCAAAAAGACCCAGCGGCGCTATGGGTTGCTGACCGCATGCATTGGTGCAGCCATTGATATGTACGGTCATCGCATCCAGGGTCTCCCTTTTCAGATCGTCGCCGTCCAGCGCGGCGGCACAAGCGCGGGCGGCATCGCGCGCGAGACAGATTCCCAGCCGGCAAGTGGCTGCTCCCGCGCAAGC